>NZ_VATQ01000043.1:0-17099 GCF_005781135.1 Escherichia sp. E3659
GCCTTATCAATATTGGCGTTCAGTTCTGTCTTCGTATCACTGATTTTGTTGTCAGTGTAACTGTTAGATGAACTGATCGCGTCGTTTTTAGCACTATCAATATTTGTATTCAGTTCATTTTTAACATCAGTAATTTTATTGTCTGTATAATTGTTTGCGTTCTTTTCTGCTGCCTCAGATTTTTCTGCCGCATCTTTGATTGCCTGGTTAGCTGTCGATTGAGCATTTTGTGCAATAGAATTAGCAGAGTTTGCTGTATTTTGTGCCGTATTAGCCGTGTTCTGTGCGTTCTGCGCAGCAGAATTAGCCGCATTTGCGGTTGTTTGTGCATTTTGAGCGGTAGAAGCAGCACCATTTGCAACATTTTGTGCATTCTGTGAATTTGACAAGGCATTATTAGCAATGTCTTTCACACCATCAACACAATCCGAAATATCAAGATTCTGAACATTACCAGTCAAATGATAAGTGCAATCTGCATATGCACTACCAGCAAACAGTCCTACTAAAACAGCTATAATAGATTTGGTTACTTTCATTTCTAACCTCAGTGATTGTAACTAATCATCACATTCCGTTGGCGCGGTATGTGATACTTGCAGTTCCCTGATACCCGTTGGCGCGGGTATCAGGTTTTAATCAGCCCTTAACGCGTCCGAACTTACTCATAATTTTTGAGATAGCAGCCGGATCAGCCGTTGAGCACTGATTCAAAAATGCCTTGCGGGCATCAAATGTTTTACTCCAGCGAATGCTTCCTTTTTTCTTTTTCAGAATATTAAAAAAGTCCTTTTCAGCACTTCTGCACTCACTTCCACCTCCTTGCCCGACAGCTTTTCCATACAGGCAAAGCACCGAAGCGCAAGGATCAGAAGCATAAGCAGGAATACTACCCGCCCCCAATGAAAATACGATGGCGGTAAATATCGCTTTAGCTTTTCTCATATAGTTCACCAGATATTATTCAGAAACATCCTCCAGATCGTGTGTCTCAAGATCTGGTTTAGTCATAACATCAGAAAACATACTAATATCATCTGAATATATTTTTGCCTGTTCAAGAATCTGATTTCTCATTTCTTCATCGAACAATACAGGCATTTCTACCGGATTTTCTTTAGCTATATCTACTCGTTTTTTAAACTCCTCCTCTTCAAACCAGATTATTTTGTTAGCTACAAATGGGCGAGTGTATTCACTCATTACGATTTCACGAACAGCCATATTACCCATTTTATTTTTATAATCCCGAAGCTCGACAATCTCTTCTGGAAGTAATACAGCACGGCTGACTATTTCATGATTTCGGGAACGAGAGCTACCACCTTTGCCACCACTCCGTGAGTCAGATTTCTTGATAATTTTCATATCCCTGACTCCAATTTCCTCAGAGATCTTTTTCGCCAGTTCATTTTTAGCCTTTGGCGGGTAATAAAGAACTACAGCCGAGTTTTCAACGAAAGTTTCCCAACCGTGAGTGCCATACATATCATCTTTTTTACCCTGCCCTTCGTTCTGCAAAATAATAACGAATCGCAGGTTAAAACCAGCGGTAAAGCCAACACCTTTTTCAATAATTTCGGACTTACCCATTGATGTAAATTCATCAAGAAGGACAAGACACTGATATTTCAACTCAGGATTCTGTTCTGGAAGCTCCTTTGTATTCTCATTCACTAGCATAGAGAAAAACAGATTCACAAGCCGTGAGTGAGTAATTAATGCATCAGGAGTCAGCCCAAGATATATCGACATAGGCTTTTTCCTGACCATTCGCACATCAAAATCACTTGCATCAGTAGCTGCTGCTGTGATTGGGTTCTTAAAAATACTCAATGGAGACGAGAAGTTGGTAATAATACTTCCTTGTGTCTTCTCCGGCGCTGCCATAAATTCACGAAACAGACTCTTTGTTTCATCACTCAGGTATTCTTTCTGATCTATTTCCGTACCCATCCAGGCTGATAGTTTCTGACCACTTTCAGGGACAGAGAGTTTCATAATAGCCGACATGGAAACAAGAACATCAGGTACATCAGCAACACCCTTTTTCTTTTGCTGAAGATGGAATCGTTCCTTATCCAGAAGATATAAAGCAAGCCCACAAAAGAGCTTCCGTGCAGAATCAGACCAGATAGGATCATCACTTGCCGGAATCAACATAGCGGCAATTTTTTCCAAATCTCCAGAACGCTGAATATCAGAACGATTAACGCAGTCCAGAGGATTCCAGCGGTGTGATCTGATATTACCTTTTTTCGCCTCCTGCTGGTTTTCTGCATACCCCGCAGGGGCAAACAGAAAACATTCCTGCCCTAACACATTCTGTCTGTATCCGGCAGACAAAAACCAGTTTTCAAGTTTTATATCAAGAACAACCATCGAATCCGGGTAATTCACACAGTTAGGTATAACAATACCAACACCTTTACCAGAACGCGTAGGAGCATAAAGGATTAAAAACTGTTGCCCGAAGAAATATATATATTTGTTTTTAAACCTTCCTTTAAACTGTTTACCAATAAGAATAGGTGGAAAGCAGTATGGTTTACTGTTCTTTAATCTTGCTTCTTTCAACTCTTTATCTGTTGGGAAAAAGGTCGATTTAGCCAGGTCCATATCAGTAGCAAGACGAGCATTGCCATAAATAACTTTTTTTGGCATCAGTCCGACTATGACAATAACAACAAAACCAATAAATATTGCACATGGTGCAGCAAATCCAGCCCATGTAATTGCGACCAATTTTTTATATTCAGGTTTTCCGCTAAATTGTGTAATGACATTATTAAATGTATTCCATTGCAACATGTCAATACTCAATCCTGAATATTTTAATGCTGCATATCCCCCAAGATAATTACCGCCAATAAGACAAGCAACGAGAATAAGCAACAAAAAAACCACTAATATGATTTTTTTCTTCATAGATACCCCTACATGTAAAGCATGTATAATATTTAATCACCTGAAATAATTTACATTGTGCTAAGTAGACGATTTTTTTCTTCGGGGTCGTAATATAGTTCCGTCATATATGTATGGTTAAAAAATAATATGACATCTATAGATGTCTTAATCGTTCTCATAATCAAATCCATATCAACTGTCATACCAACAGATGATTGTTTAACAATGCTCGCCAGCCGCGAGAACGACGCATAAGTATTGTTAGCATGGATCGTACTTATTGAGCCTTCATGCCCTGTGTTAAGAGCTTCAAGATAACTCCATGCTTCATCCCCCCTTAACTCAGCCAGAAAGATATGATCTGGTTTAAGGCGCATACAGGCTTCAATAATCGACTTGGCATCCACAATTCCCTTTTTATAAAACAGGTGAATATGGTTTGGATGATTCGGGAGCGTCATCTCGTGGACATCTTCAATTGTTGCATAGCGCCGTTCAGGAGGAAACAAATCCGCAATGGCTTTACCTACTGTTGTTTTGCCGGAACCAGTACCACCAACAATCAGGAAATTCAGGCGATCATTGACCGCCTCACGAATAAATTTAGCAATACTTGCGGCATCACCCTTACGCGATAACTCGAATAAATATTTCTGCCGCTCAGTTAACACTGCTGTGTGTTTTTTAGCAATTTTAACTCGGTCAAAACGCCCTGAATTAACGTAATCATCAAGTGAAAAACGCGTTAGTGATGGTTTACGAATTGAGAGAACAACACAATTATCCTCGGTTGCAGGAGGAACGATAATCTGACCACGTTCACCACCAGGAAGAACAACCGACGCAATCGGGTTATGTGGTTTCAGGGCATCTTCCAGCCCACTTATGTTACACAGCGCATAGGCCAGCCCCATTAATGCCTTATAACTGACCTTATCTGTATCACGAAAGCACCAACCATCACGACCTTCAAACCATATCCTGCCAGGCTGATTTACGGCGATTTCGGTAACATCATCCATATCCAGTAATTCCTGAATCCCTGTTTGCACCAGAAATTGACGAGCGATAATATGTTCTTCACTCATTACTGCACTCCGTAAACCTCAGAAAAGTCAATATTCCTCGGAACAATCACTGATAAAACGGTTCCTTGATTAATATATGCAGTTGGAGGAATATTAATCGTGTTCTCAAGTGTTGTTTTAGCCAACTCCTGCGCCGTATCAGATGTATTATCATAGGTAATATTGCTGTTATTCCCCGATTTTTGTGTGGTATTTTTCAGAATATCCATACCATCACCAAGCAATGACAACATAATCGCACCTGAATATCTCTGGAATATATGATTATCAATCCAGGCTGGCAGGCCAGATGCACCAAGTCCATCAGTGCCAAGAGCACCAATTTTTACGTTAACATTGCCATCTTTTAAATTAGTCCAGTTAACAAATACACGAGCCACTCCTTGCGTCATGACTTTATTCTGCTCTCCCATCAGCATAGCGCCACGGCGAGCCAGTAATGTTTCACCATTATCTGAATAGAGATCTTTAGTCAGTTGGCACAACGTTATTCCAGGGTAGGACGTAACTATTTTTGTTTGTAAAACGCATGAAAGCGAAGTACCCGCAGCCAGCAAAAAACGTCTGTTACTGGCAAAACTCACTGTACCATCAGCATAAGTTTCCCCTTGCAGAGAATCCTTCTCTTTTTCCGAACGTTTATCCTCATTTCTGGTTTCAATTTTAACCAGAGTATCTCCTGTAATCTGACGTTCAGCCTTAGTCAGTGGCCTTTCTTTCTCCTGTCCATTGCCAGACTGCGATGAAGAATGGCTGCTGGATTGCCCCTGCATCGCCATTGCTTGCATAGTGCTATCATTATCAGAATTTATTTCTGTTTTTTGTTTCTTTTCTTTTTCTGCCTGTTCTTCCCGTTGCTTGCGTTCAGTTTCCTCACGCTGCTTATTCTGCATGATTGTTTTCATCACAGAATTAAGGCTTGCCCCATCCTGAGAATTAGATATTAACGTCTCGTTTTTTGGTTCAAGGCCAGTTTGCTCCACCTCCTTCGAGGGAAGCATTTTAATAATCATGGCAGCGACAACAAAAATACCAAAGATACTTGCCAGCAAGATAAATATCTTCTTGGAGGATTTCTTTGATTTAACCTCGATAACACCACGATTACCCACATCATTATTGCTGCGGCTTTCATTTTTCATAATTAAATTTCTCCACCCTCACCTTTCCATTTGTAGTGCCTTTTTTATTCCACATTTTAGGAACCGTCGAAGATGTTCTTACATCAACAACTTGATCGCCTATTCTCAGGCGGAAATTATCAGACACTTCATGTAATACCATTGTGTTATTTTCCATATGCTTATTAACAAGGTTTTCATTGCCATCAGCATCAACACGATAAGGTACGGGTAAATCCTGTTTACTGTTCCAGCGCATACAGGTAAAAGTACCATCGTCCCAGACCTGGTAAGGGAAAATGCTCTTACTCCCCTTTAATTGATAGTGTCCATTAATTACACCACCATCAGTGCAGGGATATTTTTTCTCCGTAAATACTTTGGCTGTTACAGGTTTAGGATAGTCATATCGCAAAACGTATGTCGGATTACTGGACACTTCCGTAAGGTACAATGAGTACGTGTGTTTATCCGTTACAATAGTAACGTTCGTGCTTGGATTGTCTTCTACTGCCGGACGAAAGAAGACTGTATGTTCACGAACGGACACCTTCCATGCAGCAGGATCACCCAGGCCAACATCTTTAATCGTTTCATCTTTGGCGATTTGAACTACCGAAACAGCACCTTTTTTTACTCTGACATTAACAACATCGTTTTCATTAAAAACAACACTCTGAATCCTGGAGTCAAATGCTGACCCCTGACCATATGTTGCCGCAATTGTTGCCGGAGATGCACAAACAGCCAGTAAAGATAAGCAACCGATAAGACCCGACTTTTTAATCATTTAATAGCCTCCGCGTCTACACGATAGCTGACAGCTTCAAATCCGAGAGGATTAATAAGCCGTTGTTCTTCCGTCTTCACATCTTTATTAAAATCAAAAGCGACCGTTGCAATCCAGTCTGTAACTCTGTATTCGGGAGCCAAAGAGCCGGAAGAGTCCAGAATCATT
The DNA here is from genome assembly GCF_005781135.1 of Escherichia sp. E3659. Lineage (NCBI taxonomy): Bacteria > Pseudomonadati > Pseudomonadota > Gammaproteobacteria > Enterobacterales > Enterobacteriaceae > Escherichia > Escherichia sp. E3659. The sequence goes on from NZ_VATQ01000043.1 coordinate 6,078, forward strand.
TTTGAGAATCTGACCTGCGCAACATCAGGCTTCAGTAAAGTGACGGACTTAATTTTCGTTTTAATCTTATAACTGTCTTTCAGTACATTCAGCGGCGAGTTATCCGCACGAATAGCTGTATTGTACTGTGAGAACACTTTGTTATTAGACATGACATTTACCGTATCCAGCATTTCCTGGATAGTCTGCCAGTCGTATGACTCATAGTTAATAACAAACTTCGCAAGATTATATTTTGTTTCTGCCTCCTGATAGGTTTGCTTTGCTCCTGATAATTGCGGTGCAATATCTGTATAGCCCGTATTGTTATCCACACGAATAACAAAAGGAACGGCAGTCTTTAACGGAGACAAAAAAGCGATGGCTGCTGCAAGAGCAATATTGGAAATCAACAGCACAACAGCAATTCGCGTAATAAACTTAGCTTTACCCTGGACAGTTGCTATTTCATTACGCTCAAACTGCTTGACAGCATCAAAAATTTGCTTGTTTTCTTTCTTTATATCAATTTTTTTCTTAGCCGCTTCTTCTTTTGTCTTACCAAAATATTTATTTTTTAAATCCATTACATCGTCCTCGCTTTCACATCCTGAATTGTTGTATTCAATTCATACCATCCGCCCTCCGCTTGTTTAGGTTGAGGCGGTGATGAACAAGAAGAAAGAAAACAGATTAATAAGAGTGCAATAGTTGCTCTCATTTCTTTTGCTCCTTAATACGTTTAATAAATTCAGGAATCCAGACATCGGGTTCATCTGTACCAAGTTCTTCCCTTACTTGTTCACACAGAACAATCCCTTCCGTCGTTCCTGATATAACAGGAAGAAAGTCATCAAAACCGTACAAATCCATTTTTGCAAATGCCGATGAACCAGACTGTTTTATTAACATTGTTCTGGATTCTTTTGATAAAGATTTTAATTTCTTAAATTCTTTTTCAACAAGACCAATCTTTTTATAACCATCAAATTCAGCATCTGGATTAGGCAACAAAATCTTTGTGGCTGTTTGCTGAACAAGAGCCGCAAAAATTGCACAATTAACCGCATCCTCTGGCGACTGACTCGTTAGCCACATCATTTCATTTTTCAGACGTCCAGCTTTTAACGCAGATTTGATCATATCCTGAGTCAGAGGGAAGTTCGCAGGCATCCAGAACTCCTCGACAATAGTAAGCATTAGCTTTCCGTCACGTTGCATAAGCGTTTTATAGAAAAATAAAATCGCCAGCAGAGGTTCGCACGCTGGATGCGTTTCACCATTTACCTTTTCAAGGATAACGGTTGTGTCAAAACCTACCTTTTTATAATCCATCGGATTAAAAGTGTTCTCTGGCGAATCTGTCGCCCAGGAATACGCACCATTTTTACACCATTTAGCAAGTCTGATACGCAGTTCACTATCGTTAACTATCTGGAGCAATGCTGACGTTCGGCGCAACTGGACAGGCATAGTCATAAGACTCTCTACTGCCGCATCCATTTCTATTGCCTGTTGGTCAGAACAGGGGTTCCCCATGTTGTCCCGAACAAATGCCTTTGCCAGCGATTTCAGAAACGCTAACAAACGCTTCCAGATTGGTGATGATTCATCTTCCGCAAGCTGCCACGGATTAAGACCAGTAAAAACACCTTCCTGTAGAGCAAAATAACTACCACCATACGCACGAACGAATAATTCTGTAGAGCGGTTATAGTCAATAACGAACATGTAAGGATCAAAACGCTGTAAAAAACCAGCCGCTGCTCCTTCAAAAGTCGTTTTACCAGTACCTGTGGCTCCAAGAATCATTGCGTGTCCGGCAATTCGCTGTCCGGTGACGTTTTTATTAGGGTCGCTGTAGTGCGTATTAAAATAATACAGGCCATCAGAAACTGTTTTTAACGGCATTAAAGCCGAACCGTCACCAATCGGATTTCCAGATTTCTTGCCCGCAGAATAATTATGCAGTGAAAACGTACAGGCAAGATTGGCTGCCGTTCTTCGCGTACTCAGTGGTCTTGTTTTATTCATTGGAAGATGGCTAAAAAACACATAAGGTGCGGCACTGGTTGCACGAGAAAAACGGAATCCTTTACCCGTCGTGATAAACTCACTGGATACTTTGATACCATTCTTACGGGCAGCTTCTGCCGTATCGCCAAATACTGTTAGTACGCAATGATATGAACCAAAAAGATTAGTACCGCTGGTAACAAAATCTTTCCCTGCTATCAGTTCTTCTTGTTGAGATTTAGCAGCATCACCGGTTGACCCCATTTTATTGAGTTGGGAGTCTATTTTTCGCACAGTTTTAGCTGGAGCCTCAAACAAAAATGATTGCGTAATGATAAATTCATACGGTAGTTTTAACAGGAAATCCCATTGACCAGGAGTGGTAAACATAGGGAAATCTTTTAAAACATAATTTGTGGCAAATTTTTTATCATCAGACTCATTGTTACGCAGTTCTAGCGTATCATTACCAAAATACCAGTCACTGTCAGCGATTGATTCATATAATGGTGTTGATGATACAGGAATAATCGTATGTTTTTTATTAATCAAGCATGACAGATAATCCGCTGTTTCACTCACATAGTTTTTGTCTACCTTGAGCAACCAGGCTGAAAAAGGTTTAAGAACAACCATAGCTTGAGAAATAATATCTTCGAGGCGCTCAAGTCCTTTATCAACATCATTATAAGAAACACCGAATGTGATGTACCAGGTGGACTTAAAGAAATCTCCCCCTTTGAACAAAGAGATATATTTTTCCGCAAATAAATTTAAGAATTTACTGGAAAACTTATAAGATTCATCAAGATAAATCTTCTCTTTTATAAAATGTGTCCACAAATACACATCCCCTTCTTTGCCAACCCCGACAAGATAATCCTTGATACCATTGAAAGAGTTTTCAAGAAAAGAATCTGATGCAAATTCAAAGGGAATCCCCTGAATAGCAATTGTAGCCAACATTTTTCTGTCAAGTGTATAAACAACACTATCAGAAATATGGTACATGTATTCAGGATACATGGATGCCACATTTTTATTCTTGCTATCTTTTAATTGTGCAACCTGCATAATCAACGCTCCACAGAGGAAAAACCAATAATTGAGTCTCTGTGCATCACTTTAAGAAAATAGCCCTTCAACTGGAGATTCATAACACTAAGAGCGTTTGGGTCATTTTCACAAATGATGCGAACAATGAACAGAAACAAGAAACATAATGCAGGGAATATGAGTCCAGAAATTCCCCACATAAACATGCATCCAAAACCACCAAACACGGCAAGAAATCCCACAGACAAAAAAAGCATCAATGGAACACCCATAACCATCGCAGGCCGATTCAGGCCGTTATAGGAAAGAAAGACGACCTTTGGTTTCTCTGTATCATTCATCATTAGCTCCTGAATTGCGCAGGCTGACAAACAGCCCGCGCTTTTTAGCGTTCGTTATTACTGGAACAATCCCAGCGCCCACGAACCACCGACTACTGCACCGCCTGCAATAGCACAATAGCCAAGAGCCATCCCAACATCCCCCCAGCTTTTACGTTCCATAAAGGCCATCAGGATGCAATAAAGCATATAAACAAGAGCACCAATACCAACAAAGGTAAAAAGCCAGGTTTTCACGTTCGTAAGAGCATTAGTAGCTGAATCAAGGCCACCTGCCGCAGCCGCAAACCCTGAAAACACCATGAAAAATAATGCAAAAACAAAACGATTTACGTTAGCAAACTTATTCATTCGAATAATCTCCAAAAACATCCCAGTCCTGGGAGTGTGAAACAAAACTTTGATTACCTTTTTCCTGAACACTCTGTTCTTTTGTTGCTTTCGCATTTTCAGGTTTATCTACTCGCAACTCAGGAACAACATAAGCGTTCTTCATAACTCGTTCGACATAACTCGTATTATTAAATTGAGCTTCTTTCTTGAAACCTCTTGTGCTATTCCCCGAATAATACTCGGACAAAGACTTCAAAAGGTTCTCTTGTTCATTTCCTCCTTTTTTAGCAAGATAGTTTTTTGTCAGAATATCCGCACCAATTTTAATATTGGTACATGGATCAAATATTGTTTCAGCAGAAACCCCGTAGAAATTAAAATTTCCGTTATATATTTGCATCAAGCCAGCACTATATCTTTTCCCGGCATTATCTAATTTCTTTGCATAACTAATAGCATCTTCGATTTTTTTAAATCTAAGAGACACTCCATCACTAATATTGGCTATTCGAAATGGATCTCCAGAAGACTCAGTTTGAATAACCGCATTTAGTGTATTTGGTGCAACTAGAGGGGCGCAGGAAACGAAAAGACTAGCTAGCATTACCGATGGTAATACCATAGCTCACCTGTTTAATTTCAGATCACCTCATTTGAGGTGATCTTTTAATTAGAGTGTTGGGAGGGGACTAACGTTTGTAACTATGAGAACTTAGCCACTCATTACGAGCTTGTTCTTGCCTAGCATTTTCATCAACGGACATCTGATTAGATGCTAGTTCATATTGTTTCAGTTGCAACTCTATTGTCATTTTTTCAATCGACAGTTGATTTGCAATATCAGCTTTTTGCTGCGGCGTAGTGGCATTTGCAAATAATGACTGTAACGATTGAACACGTTCCGCCCGCTTATACATTGATTTATTGAACTGCTCGTAAAAATTTATTTGCTTAAGAACAGCATCATAGCGTCTTTGCGTGTTAGCATCAGAACTGGTTAAAGAATATTTCTTTCGTAAAGAATCTAATCCAATCTGAGAATCGCTATCGATATCCTTAAGAGAGCCACGCATATAGCTTGAAGCTGTATCAAAGCCTCTACTAAAATCAGTGAATCCTTCTAATCTCTTTTTTTGATCCTCTGCATATTTAATAGATTGTTCATATTGAGTTTTCAGTTGTTGTAAATTATCAGCAGCTTCTTTAGCCCTAGCTAAACCTTCCTCAACAGTTTTTGCAATTGATGTCGGATCGACAACAGGGATATAAGCATGTGCGACATTAGAGCACATGCATCCTATTAAAATCACTGAAAACAGTTCTTTTAACATTATTTCCCTCCGTGAGCCTTAATCCAATCTTCTCTTTTCTGTTTTTGAATTGCAGCCTTTGCATTATCACAGTTTTCATTTGTGATTTTTCCCTGAGAGCATTGTTCTATAACATTTTTTGCCTCAGATTGGTTTGCAAAATAATAATCAACATCATACACTTTATCGTTACAACCAGAGAGAAACAGAACGGATACAAATGCCATTGGAACAACTTTTTTCATATTACCCTCCTAATACATTCTTTCCTAATTGACCTGCCAGGCTTACTACTCTATTTCCAGCTTTTTTGGCAACAGAGGCAGCCAATCCTTTACCTGCATTGCTCATAGCCCTTACACCTGAAACAGCAGCTAATTTATTTGCTGCGCCGTTAGCTGAGGCAGTCAATCCATTAATACCTACTCCACCTGTTAGAGATGAGCACAACGTCCCAATTTGCTCTATCAGGTAAACAGATATTAACACAACCGCTAATAAAGTAGCCACAGACATGAATGTAATGGTCTTTGCATCCAAGTTAGCCGTTTGTTGTATTAGTGACAATACGAAGCCAAAAGATATGGTATAAAATACATTTAGCAAAATGTAGTTTAAACAACTACCACACCATGCAGTAAACATACCACGCGTTGGGGAGAATGCAGAAAAACATATAAATAAAATACCTACCGATAACACCATTCCGACCATAAACTTTGATACGCAAAGGAAAACGGTAGTATAAAAAACAAGCAAAAATCCTCCTGCATACCCTGTGATCCATATAAGACCAGCTTTAATCCATAGACCAAAATCAGTCATACCAAGCTGTCCCGTAGCATCACTCCAAAATTGCTCCATTGTATCTGACAATGCTTGCCAAAGATTATCTATTGAATTGGCTATATCAGACTGTCCAGTCAAAGCAGAAGACAATTCATCTCCAGAATGCATTACGAAAGGAATTACATATTGTGAATAATATGTTGAGCTATATGTGAAAACACCAACCAGAGCCAATTTCATTATATTTTTAGTAACTTCCGACATAACCACATCACGTTGTGAATATATTATTTCATAAGCGACAAAAATAATATAAACACCAATGGCTGCAAAAAATACAGGTGATATTGCATTTGCAATTTTTGCTGCGTTACTGGCTGCCCCTGATTCAACTAGTGTTGTAACAGTACTTAAAAACGTAGATATTATATTCATTTTTATTTCCACATAAAAATGCAAACGTAAGAGGTCATCTCATCCGCACATGTGCTGAATATTCACTAGTCATTAATGATTTATGTTTTAAAGTAGAATCATTAAAAGAAAAGTTGCATTCCTCAATGCGGCATTCTCTTCCAGGATAAATAATTCTGCTATTAACAGCCTTGTCAACTTTATTTCTTTTTTGCTTTGACTTTAAAATCAACTCTCTCTGTTTTCTTGTTCCTTCGATTAATCGTTTTCTTCTTACAACATACATAGGCATATAACATCTCCAATTTACATTTACATATAAACAAAGACTTTTATATGTAAAGATAAAATATCTATTAGGCTTTTTACCAATTTTTGGCGTGACACGATGCCCATCGTTCCTCCAGCTCAATCCTCCTCTTCATAGCTGGTATTCGTCACTTTCAAATTGTTAAAGAGCATTATTTATAATTCGGTTATTTTTTCATCAATTTTCAGTAGAGCTTCTTCAAGAAGCTCTCTGGCTAATTGAGTTTTAGGTAAGTTTGGTTTTAACAACCTAAGTTTTGTCAAAATGTAATTACTTCTACCATTAATTTTTATCGTGACAGTAGTTGGTTCCCAAACATTACCATTTACAATAAAATTTCCTGCATTTAAATTATCACTTACATCATTATTTCGACTCTTATTCACTTTTCCCGTTCCTTTATCTCCATTTTTTTGTTCTTTCAACACTTAATATGTTCTCACCAACAAACAACCTCGAAAAATACCCAATCGAGGACATATCAATTTGCCACAATCTTAGAAAATAAAGTTTTCCATTATTTTTCAATGGCTTTTTAATAAAGAAAGAGTTCAAAGACATACTTATCATTATTAATGATTCGCTTTTTTTTGATATAAATCACATTTAAATGCTCATTTTTTGAGCGATTAGACGATAAAAAAAGACGGCAAATGCCGCCTTTTTAATCATTTTGTTGGTGGAAGTAGTTATCTTACCCTAGTCCATAGATCAGCCATTATCCTGCACAAGAAGATTACTCTTACAGCCTCAAGCCGCTCCGAACCAAGAGCTAGCTTACTTCTCTGCAATGTTTTTTTTACCGCTTCAATCGAGCACTCATGCTCGCTCGCTATATCAATGATTTCACTTCCAAAAACCCAACTTAACGTAACCCTAAATTGTTTCTCTGTAAGTTCTGGAAACAAGGCTTTGATTTGTGTTAATCCATTGAGGTGTGTAAAATCAAAAGTAGCCATATGGCCTCCTGTGTAGGTGATATGGTTAGCTAGTACCGCCGTGGTCAAGACGGCGGTACTAGTGACTAATCTGAACGACTAAATATGACGTTACTTATTACTTTAAAAACAAAAAATACACATCATTTACGTTTGGACTTCCTTTCTTTTAGTTCACAATTCCTTTCTGATATTTTCTTATCCTCCCCACATAATTCATAATACCCTACTAATTTTTCTAAATCAGGAAGAGGCAACCTAGCTTCCTTATCATATAATTTTAGCGCATTTTCATATTCTAATATTATTTCAATACATTTCTTAGCCCACTCAACTTCAGCATTAGAACCTGACTTAACTCTTGGTCTAGCCGGTAAGCGCCGCCTCTTTGGCTTTATAGATTGTAAAGTTGGATGATCCTCTCGAACAAAACTAAACGATATGGCAATAACTTTTCTGGATGCCTTATATTCATTCAAAACAACTGAAATATCAGTTGATGCATTTATTTCATTAATTGATCTTTCAATTACTTTTTGTTTTAGAAACTTATACTCTTCATAGGATTTTTCTAATCCCAACATCACTTTAAAATCATAAACACTGATTGTATCAGTTGTAATCAACTCTCCCTTGCGATAATTATACATGTTTCTATATTTACATAACCAAGCATATATTCTAAAAGAATGAGGAGAGGTAAATGCTGATATTGCTCTTAATGCAAATAACGTAAAATTATCTTTTAATTGAAATAAAAGATCCGATATTTCGGTAGAAAAAACGATTTCTAAAAATACATTTTCTTCACCTTCAATATCATACTCTACCTCTGACAACCACAGGCGCCTTCTTTTTGTTTTCTTCCCAGAGTCCTGGTCAAAAGAATATGTGTCAATAGTTTTTCCTAGCAACCCATCAGCAATTGCTGATAACCTATTTTTAACGTTTTTATCCTTGATGTTAAAGACTTCAACAAACTCTTTTGTTGTAATCCTTATACGTTTCTCAGGTTTATCGTGCCTTGAGATCTTAGATATAGCTAAATTTAACAAACGAAATTCATCAAGTGTTATTTTATAAACACCATCAGTAATAGCATTTGATTGAAATATTAACTCCCCCTCTCGCGTATTCACCTCTACTGGCAACATCATATTTCTCCCATAGCAACCAATAATCACACTGTACCAAAGGTAGAAAACAAAATCAACACAGTATACCTTAAATAAAAACAACCATAAAAATCAATTAGTTAAAAAGACAAGAAGAAATAAAAGCATCCTGAAATCAGGCTACCTATAATCCGCAAAGAGGCAAGCCAAGCAACAGCTCCTGAAAAATGTATACCTTTAAAGTTCCTCAAATCAGTACGGTTCTGAATCTGGGCATAGAAAAACAATAAAAACAAAACAATTCTTTCAATCAAAAGAAACAATAAAATCATTAAAAATCAATACATTAAAAAAATATCAAAACTCACACCTTACTTATCCACAAGTCTGTGGATAAGTAAGTTATCCACCCTGAAATCTGTATACCTAACTCCTGAAATCTGTATACCTAACTCCTGAAATTTGTATACCTAACTCCTGAAATTTGTATACCTAACTCCTGAAATCTGTATACCTTTCAACTCTCAACTCACTGAAAAACAAAACAAAAAACAGCCTCTAAATATAGAAGTATTTAGAAGTAAGAAATATAGGAAGTAAAAACATGTAGCGATTTTCGCGTTTTTTGTGGATAAGCATCGTTACCAAGCTCCGACAAGGAAACAAGCGTACTTGCTCCAATCGTACATTGCAGAAATTCCGCTTCCTCGCCCACTCGCTCACTAGCGTTCGGTCGCTAGGGCTGCGGCGAGCGGTGCTATCTCTCGCATATTGTCGGTAATTTCGCTATTGTTCTTTCGGAAACGAGGTCGTGATAACCGCTAAAACACACTCAGAAGCACTTAGACAAATAAAACAGAATTCTTTCAGAGAATGGAAGGTGCGGAAGACTTTCAGCAGCTTCTGTCCATCAAAATCAGCTCCGGCGAAGACTGAGAAAGCTCTCATGTTTAGTCACATTCTGAATGTTTAATGTGATTGATGTAATGAGCTAATTTATTGATTTAATTAATTTTATATTGGCGGGAGTTTTAATTAAGATCCTCATTTCACTAACCGAGGATCTTCTTGTGTTTTAAGAAAAACACTTTTATATCAATGGGATATACGCAGCAACGAATTGCTTGATATGGCCATTCATGATAACGGGATATAAATCTACAAAATTAATAGATCCAATAACGATCCTTCCCATGACCGACCAAGAAAAGCCATAAAATGCATCCTATCGCTTTATTTTAGTCCTAGTAATCCCAATCCATAGGGAAGCATTAAAAATCGTTCAGAGCGCGATTCAGGGCGTTTTAGCGGGTTAGCGTTGCGCCGTAGCTCGCAATGCTCGTGCATGCAGTACAGCGCCCTCCCTCCTACTGCGCAAATCAGCATAATATGACCTGCAAAGTCCTAGTATGTTGACCAGCGGCTTTGCAGCGATGTGGTTCTGCTGCTCCCTAGTATTTTCTTTCGGGCTTACATAACTCCTAAAAGTTACCCACAACCTGTGTATAAAAAAGTTATCCACACTAAATCTGTCCCCCGTTAACCATAAATTTGTCCCCTTTTGACCATAAATCTGTCCCCTGATAAAAACACAAATAACCATAAATCTGTCCCCTTTTAACCATAAATCTGTCCCTAGTTGGAATTGCAATCAATTGAAAAACAATAGAAAAATACCCTTAGAAAAGGAAATATTATATGTAACATAGGAGTGATCTATCTTTTAGAAAAAAGAAATAAAGAAAAAATAATAGAGCGAACTGTGAATAATTTTGCTCGACACCTTAAAACCATCAGGTACGGTCAAAACACGAAGCGTACTTGCTCCAATGATACATCGCAGAAATTCCGCTTCCTCGCCCACTCGCTCACTAACGTTCGGTCGCTAGGGCTGCGGCGAGCGGTACTATCTCTCTCTGTCGGTAATTTTGGTATTGTTATTTCGGAAACAGAAGTAAATGCTTTTCAGTGCAGGGGAACGCTTACAATGAGTTTCTATTCATCAAAATCAGCTCTGGTGAAGACCAAGAAAGCTCTCATGTTTAGTCTTGTTCTGTGGTTGATAAAATGAGCTAATTTATTGATTTAGTTGATTATCATATTGGTTGGACTTTTAATTAAGCCCCTCATTTCACTAACCGAGGATCTTCTCATGTTTCAATGAAATATACTTCTATATCAATAGGATACGCCAACCAAAGAGTTACCAGATATGATCATTCATCATGACGGAGCATAAACTACAAAATTAACAGATCCAGTAACGATCCTTCCCCTAACCACCCCAGAAAAGCCATAAAACACGTCCTGTCGCTTTATTTAAGCCCTGGTAATCCAAACCCACAGGGAAGCATTAAAAATTGCTCAGAACGCGATTCAGAACGTTTTAGCGGAGTAGCATTGCGCCCGTAGCTCGCGATG
>NZ_VATQ01000044.1:0-64506 GCF_005781135.1 Escherichia sp. E3659
CCAACTGAGCTATTCCCGCTTAATCTTCGTCTTTCAAACTGCTACTGCCTTGGCTGCCTTCACTCACCTTAGTCACTTACTTTTGCAAGCTTCCAAGAATTCGTTCAGTTGCCGCCTTGTCGCAATTCGAAATACTGCGATTGGGTGGTCTGTGCTTTGCAGCACTTTTCAAATTTTGGAGCGGGAAACGAGACTCGAACTCGCGACCCCGACCTTGGCAAGGTCGTGCTCTACCAACTGAGCTATTCCCGCGTACTACTTAATTTTTGCTTTCGTAATTTCGCATTTCTGCGTCGTTACGGGAGGCGCATTATACGAGAAATCTTTCCCTCTGCAACCCCCCTAAAAAAAATTTTTCGAATTTTTATCTCAAGTGCTGAAATTATCAGCAAGGCGTTCAATTTAGCGTCAAAATCACGCCGCCGCAAGTGGATTCCAGCGGTTACGTGACCAGGGAAAATTTTACAGCTTGATGAAGTGCTCCCGGTAGTAAGCCAGTTCCGCAACTGATTCGCGGATATCATCCATCGCCTGATGCGTCCCCTGCTTGGTAAAACCGTCGAGAATTTCCGGCTTCCAGCGGCGCGCCAGCTCTTTCAGCGTGCTGACATCGAGATAGCGGTAGTGGAAGTACGATTCCAGTTCCGGCATGTATTTGAAAAGGAAGCGGCGATCCTGACCGATGCTGTTACCGCAGATAGGCGATTTACCCGCAGGCACCCACTGTTTTAAAAATTCGAGCGTCGCCAGTTCTGCTTCACGATCGCCCATCGTGCTCGCTTTCACGCGCTCCACCAGCCCGCTGGCGGTATGAGTGCGCACGTTCCAGTCATCCATCAACGCCAGCTGTTCATCAGACTGATGTACTGCAATGGTCGGCCCTTCTGCCAGAATATTCAGGTTGGCATCGGTCACCAGCGTGGCAATCTCAATAATGCGATCACGCTCGGGATCCAGACCGGTCATCTCAAGATCGATCCAAATCAGGTTGTTTTCATTGGCACTCATGCTATTTTCCACCCATTCACAGTGACTATATTGATCCACAATTGCGTGTATCATAGATGTTTTGCCCATCAGGGGCGACCAGGAGTCTGTACGATTGAGTAAAAATAAACTCTCCAAAGGCCAGCAGCGCCGCGTGAACGCCAATCACCAGCGTCGTCTTAAAACGTCTAAGGAGAAGCCCGACTACGACGACAATCTGTTTGGCGAACCTGATGAAGGTATCGTCATCAGCCGCTTTGGTATGCACGCTGATGTGGAATCCGCCGATGGCGACGTTCACCGCTGCAATATTCGCCGCACCATCCGTTCACTGGTAACCGGCGACCGCGTAGTCTGGCGTCCGGGTAAACCGGCAGCGGAAGGCGTAAATGTCAAAGGGATCGTGGAAGCGGTGCATGAGCGCACCTCGGTGTTAACACGCCCGGATTTCTACGACGGCGTGAAACCCATCGCCGCCAACATCGACCAGATTGTCATTGTCTCCGCCATTTTGCCGGAGCTGTCGCTCAATATCATCGACCGTTACCTGGTGGCCTGCGAAACCTTGCAGATTGAGCCGATTATTGTGCTCAACAAGATAGACCTGTTGGACGACGAAGGCATGGCGTTCGTCAACGAACAGATGGATATCTACCGCAACATCGGTTATCGCGTATTGATGGTTTCCAGCCATACTCAGGATGGGCTGAAACCGCTGGAAGAGGCATTGACCGGACGCATCAGCATTTTTGCCGGGCAATCTGGCGTCGGCAAATCCAGCCTGCTGAACGCGTTGCTGGGGCTGCAAAAAGAGATCCTGACCAACGATGTCTCTGACAACTCAGGTCTGGGCCAGCACACCACTACTGCCGCTCGGTTGTATCACTTCCCGCACGGCGGCGATGTGATTGATTCTCCTGGGGTACGCGAATTCGGACTCTGGCATCTTGAGCCGGAACAAATCACTCACGGTTTTGTCGAATTCCATGACTACTTAGGTCTGTGCAAATACCGCGATTGTAAACACGATACCGATCCGGGCTGCGCTATCCGTGAAGCCGTTGACGAAGGGAAAATCGCGGAAACCCGTTTCGAAAACTATCACCGTATTCTGGAAAGCATGGCGCAGGTAAAAACGCGTAAAAACTTTTCTGATACGGATGACTGACAATTAAGCTAACCGTCGTTAGAATCGTCCCCTTTTTTTCAGGATCCGGCATGTACGCCGGATCAGGAACGACAAAACAATGGCCTGGAGGCTACTTTGTTAAATTCATTTAAACTTTCGCTACAGTACATTCTGCCGAAACTATGGCTTACTCGCCTGGCGGGTTGGGGCGCAAGCAAGCGAGCAGGATGGCTGACAAAACTGGTTATTGATCTGTTCGTTAAATACTACAAAGTCGACATGCAAGAGGCGCAGAAGCCGGATACTGCCAGCTACCGCACCTTTAACGAATTTTTTGTCCGTCCGCTGCGTGACGAAGTACGCCCAATCAATACCGATCCGAATGTACTGGTCATGCCTGCCGATGGCGTTATCAGCCAGTTAGGTAAAATCGAAGAAGATAAAATCCTGCAAGCCAAAGGCCACAATTACAGCCTCGAAGCCCTGCTGGCGGGCAACTATCTGATGGCGGATCTTTTCCGCAATGGTACGTTTGTGACCACTTACCTCTCCCCGCGTGACTATCACCGCGTACACATGCCGTGCAACGGTATTTTGCGTGAGATGATCTACGTACCGGGCGATCTCTTCTCCGTTAACCATCTCACTGCTCAGAACGTGCCGAATCTGTTTGCCCGTAACGAACGCGTGATCTGCCTGTTCGATACCGAATTTGGCCCGATGGCGCAGATTCTGGTCGGTGCGACGATTGTTGGCAGCATTGAGACGGTCTGGGCGGGTACCATTACGCCGCCGCGCGAAGGTATCATCAAGCGCTGGACCTGGCCTGCCGGGGAAAACGACGGTTCTGTGGCGCTGCTGAAAGGCCAGGAAATGGGTCGCTTTAAACTTGGCTCTACCGTTATCAACCTGTTTGCACCAGGTAAAGTGAATCTGATTGAGCAACTGGAAAGCCTGTCTGTCACGAAAATTGGCCAGCCGCTGGCAGTATCTACCGAAACCTTTGTTACGCCAGACGCTGAACCTGCCCCGCTTCCTGCTGAAGAGATCGAAGCAGAACACGACGCCAGCCCATTGGTTGACGATAAAAAAGACCAGGTCTAATCCATCAAAGGAAACGCTGACGTGCGCCTGATTATCACTTTTCTGATGGCCTGGTGCCTCAGTTGGGGGGCGTACGCCGCGACGGCCCCCGATAGCAAACAAATCACCCAGGAACTGGAGCAGGCAAAAGCGGCGAAACCCGTGCAGCCGGAAGTCGTAGAGGCGCTCCAGTCTGCCTTAAATGCGCTTGAGGAACGAAAAAGTTCCCTTGAGCGCATCAAGCAATACCAAGAAGTCATTGATAATTATCCGAAACTCTCTGCTACTCTGCGCGCACAATTAAACAACATGCGTGACGAGCCGCGCAGCGTGTCGCCGGGAATGTCTACCGACGCGCTGAATCAGGAAATTCTCCAGGTCAGCAGTCAGTTGCTGGATAAAAGCCGTCAGGCCCAGCAAGAGCAGGAACGCGCCCGCGAGATAGCGGATTCATTGAATCAACTGCCGCAACAGCAAACCGATGCCCGTCGTCAGTTAAATGAAATCGAGCGCCGCCTGGGAACGCTTACCGGCAATACCCCGCTTAATCAGGCACAAAATTTCGCGTTACAGTCTGACTCCGCACGCCTGAAAGCGCTCGTTGATGAACTGGAGCTGGCGCAGCTGTCTGCCAATAACCGCCAGGAATTAGCGCGCTTGCGCTCTGAGCTGGCGGAAAAAGAGAGCCAGCAGCTGGATGCGTATTTGCAGGCCTTACGTAATCAGTTGAACAGCCAACGCCAGCTTGAGGCGGAGCGGGCGCTGGAAAGCACCGAACTGCTGGCAGAAAGCAGTGCCGATTTACCGAAAGATATCGTCGCGCAATTCAAAATTAACCGCGAACTGTCGGCAGCGCTGAATCAGCAGGCGCAGCGAATGGATCTCGTCGCTTCGCAACAGCGTCAAGCTGCCAGCCAGACATTACAGGTCCGGCAGGCGCTGAATACCCTGCGCGAGCAGTCACAATGGCTGGGAGCGTCCAACCTGCTCGGCGAAGCGTTGCGAGCGCAGGTGGCACGACTGCCGGAAATGCCGAAACCGCAACAACTTGATACCGAAATGGCGCAGTTGCGCGTGCAACGGTTGCACTATGAGGATCTACTCAATAAACAACCGCAACTGCGACAAATCCTTCAGGCTGACGGTCAGCCGCTGACCGCCGAGCAAAACCGTATTCTCGAAGCACAACTGCGTACTCAGCGTGAGTTGCTGAACTCATTGTTGCAGGGTGGCGACACGCTACTGCTGGAACTGACCAAGCTGAAAGTCTCCAACGGGCAGCTAGAAGATGCGCTGAAAGAGGTGAACGAAGCGACGCACCGCTATCTGTTCTGGACCTCTGACGTGCGCCCGATGACCATCGCCTGGCCACTGGAGATCGCCCAGGATCTGCGTCGTCTCATTTCGCTGGACACCTTCAGTCAGTTAGGTAAAGCCAGCATCATGATGCTGACCAGCAAAGAGACGATTTTGCCGCTGTTTGGCGCGTTGATTCTGGTCGGTTGCAGTATCTACTCGCGCCGCTATTTCACCCGTTTTCTCGAACGTTCGGCGGCGAAAGTCGGCAAAGTGACTCAGGATCACTTCTGGCTGACGTTACGCACTCTTTTCTGGTCGATTCTCGTCGCGTCACCGCTGCCGGTGCTGTGGATGACTCTGGGTTACGGCTTGCGCGAGGCGTGGCCTTATCCGTTGGCGGTAGCGATTGGCGATGGCGTAACGGCCACCGTGCCGCTGCTGTGGGTAGTGATGATTTGCGCCACCTTTGCCCGCCCTAACGGCTTGTTTATTGCCCATTTTGGCTGGCCGCGCGAACGTGTTTCCCGCGGGATGCGCTACTACCTGATGAGCATCGGGCTTATTGTGCCGCTGATTATGGCGCTGATGATGTTCGATAATCTCGACGACCGCGAGTTTTCCGGTTCGCTGGGACGTCTTTGCTTCATCCTCATTTGCGGTGCACTGGCAGTGGTCACCCTCAGCCTGAAAAAGGCCGGGATTCCGCTGTATCTCAACAAAGAAGGCAGCGGCGACAACATTACCAACCATATGCTGTGGAACATGATGATTGGCGCGCCGTTGGTCGCTATTCTGGCAGCGGCAGTCGGTTACCTGGCAACGGCACAGGCACTGTTAGCAAGGCTTGAAACCTCGGTCGCCATCTGGTTCCTGCTGTTGGTGGTTTATCACGTTATCCGCCGCTGGATGCTAATCCAGCGACGCAGACTGGCGTTTGACCGGGCGAAGCATCGCCGGGCAGAGATGTTAGCGCAGCGAGCGCGTGGCGAAGAGGAAGCGCATCATCACAGTAGCCCGGAAGGGGCAATTGAAGTCGATGAAAGCGAAGTCGATCTCGATGCTATCAGTGCGCAATCCTTGCGGCTGGTGCGCTCAATTTTGATGTTGATCGCCTTGCTTTCGGTCATTGTGCTGTGGTCAGAAATCCATTCCGCTTTCGGCTTCCTCGAAAATATTTCGCTGTGGGATGTCACTTCCACGGTACAGGGCGTGGAAAGCCTGGAGCCGATCACCCTCGGCGCGGTGCTGATTGCCATTCTGGTGTTCATCATCACCACGCAACTGGTGCGCAATCTGCCCGCGCTGCTGGAACTGGCAATCTTGCAGCATCTCGATTTAACGCCGGGTACGGGCTACGCCATCACCACCATCACCAAATACCTGTTGATGCTGATTGGTGGGCTGGTCGGCTTCTCGATGATTGGTATTGAGTGGTCGAAATTGCAGTGGCTGGTCGCCGCGCTCGGTGTTGGTCTCGGTTTTGGTTTGCAGGAAATTTTCGCCAACTTTATCTCTGGCCTGATTATCCTGTTCGAAAAACCGATTCGCATTGGCGATACGGTAACGATCCGCGATCTTACCGGTAGCGTGACGAAAATTAACACCCGCGCCACCACCATCAGCGACTGGGACCGCAAAGAAATTATCGTGCCGAACAAGGCGTTTATTACTGAGCAGTTTATCAACTGGTCGCTCTCTGACTCGGTCACGCGCGTGGTGTTGACGATTCCGGCCCCTGCCGATGCTAACAGTGAAGAAGTGACGGAAATCTTGCTCACCGCTGCGCGCCGCTGCTCGCTGGTGATCGACAATCCGGCGCCGGAAGTCTTCCTGGTGGATCTACAGCAAGGGATCCAGATTTTCGAGCTGCGTATTTACGCCGCAGAAATGGGTCACCGCATGCCGCTGCGCCATGAAATCCATCAACTAATTCTGGCGGGCTTCCACGCCCACGGTATTGATATGCCATTCCCGCCCTTCCAGATGCGTCTGGAAAGCCTGAATGGTAAACAAACGGGGAGAACATTAACTTCTGCGGGTAAAGGTCGCCAGGCGGGAAGTTTGTAAGGTCTTTGTGGCCGGATGAACCCATCCGGCTCACAAACAAAACTGATAGCGCAGGAAAAACTGCCACAGCCAATAGCCGAAGATCGCAAGTGCGGTGACGTACATAAACCAGCCGCCTTTTTTTCGCCGCAGCGCGAACCAGAGAAAAGGGAAAAAGAGCGGCAACGTCAATATCACACCGACATCACGGGTATCGTCATTTTCCAGATACTCCAGCACATCGCAGATGTTTTTAACCCCGCCTTCATCAATCATCCACTCTTTGTCCAGCGTGGAAGTGATGAGTATCCAGAGGATCGCCACAACAAACCAGATGCAGCACAAGACAAACATGCGCGCACTCATGAGATAACCCGTAGTTTAATTTCGCTATAGCGCATACGAAATCCCACTCATTCCCTGTCATTACGCCCTATCGTCAGGCCGACGATAGGGCATCTGATTACTCAGCCACCCACTGCGGATTTTTTGCCACTCTGCTGCAATAATTCTGGTAAATCGCCATCGCTAACAGCGAGAAGAAGACAGGGCCGCCAACCATCCACAATGTGCTATCCCAGTCTCCGGCTTCAACCACTGGCTGGATAATGGTGAAAACGTTCGCAAACGTCACCACCAGTACCACCACCACTGTCGCGATCGTTGCCGACATGTGTGTTTTGAAAATCACAAATGGTCTGTCGAGATCCTGACGTGCTTTAAAGAATGGGAAAGCCAGCGCAAGGAACAGATAGGGAAGCGTCATGGAAACGTTCGCCATCAGCGTCAGCTTGTTAAAGAACGCTGATGCGGTACCACCGCCAAACGAAACCAGCAGGATGAAGACAGTAACCAGCCCGCACTGCATCCACATGGCGATAGACGGCATGCCCATGGCGTTCAGGCGCGTCATCGGTTCCGGCCATAACGCTTTCGGCGTACCCTGGATGATCGCTTTTAGTGGCGAGTAGCAAAGTGTAAAGAACGCGCCGGTGTAAGCCAGGAACATCGAAAGCCCGGTAATACGCGCAAACCATACGCCCAGCGACAATGACGCCTCAGGTGACAAATGCAGCACGTTACCCAGCGTCATCCCCAGGCTTTTCATCAGCACATAGGTAATATTGCCGAGGTTAACGGAACCATTACTTAATACCTGCTGCCAGTTAGTGCTGACGCCCCATAAAAATATCGCCAGTGAATAACCGATTGAAATAACAATAGCGGCAAAAACAATACCTTTGGCAAAGTTCTTTTCTGGGTTTTCTGTTTTATCTACCAGACCACCAACTGCTTCAATTCCGCCGTAAGCGAAAATGGCAAATACCACAAACGATAACATCGCCAGACCGGATTGATATCCTGGATTCGGCGATACCACGAAATTAATATCCTGTGCAAAATGGCCACCATTTAATAACAAAATGGCAATGCTCACTAACAGTAATACTAAATTAAGACACATTACTGCAATACCACCTACTGCAGTAATACGAGCAATTTTATTAATCCCTTTTGAAGCAACCACGGTAACCAGGATCATCCATGCCACCGCCAGCAGACCCACCACCTGCGTTGGCTCCAGGCCAGCAATGCGCCAGTGCTGAGTCATATCGGTACCGTAGAGGAACGTAGAAAATGGTACCCAGACTTTAGCTGAGGTACTCACCATCCAGATGATATAAGAGGAAAACCACATAAATGTGCCGATAAAGGCGAAACGTGGTCCGACACTATTATTCATCCAGGAATAGATGCCGCCTTCTTCTTTGCGATACGCCGCGCCCATCTCTGCCATCATTAAGGCAAATGGTATAAAAAATAATAATGCAGAAAATATATAAAAGGGAATCGCACTATACCCCATTAAATAATAAGCTGCCGGGCTATT
Organism: Escherichia sp. E3659; assembly: GCF_005781135.1. Taxonomy (NCBI): domain Bacteria; kingdom Pseudomonadati; phylum Pseudomonadota; class Gammaproteobacteria; order Enterobacterales; family Enterobacteriaceae; genus Escherichia; species Escherichia sp. E3659. The sequence continues at coordinate 8,436 of NZ_VATQ01000044.1, forward strand.
GGCAAACCCAAATACTGAAGTAAAGATCATCAATATGAGCCCTATCAGACTCATCTTTTTTATCGTGTGAGGCATGAAATTATCCTTCGTGTTAGCACATGTATAAAACGCGCGCACTGAACTGCACTACCCATCGATTGACGGGCCGCAATAAAAAACCATACAGAATTGATACCTGGATGATAGCAAATATCCAGTCTTAAATTGTGGCCTTCAGCAGGAAAAATGAAAACATCTGCTACAGAATGGCGTTACAACGCCATTCTGTGCGGTTAATTAGATGATTTTTCAGAATTATGCCCGGTCAACGCTAAAGGCAATCACTTCCGCAAGCGTCTCCGCGCCCAGCGCCAACATCACCAGACGATCAACGCCCAGAGCCACGCCGGAGCAGTCAGGCATACCGACTTTCAGAGCTTCTATGAGGTTTTGGTCAATTGGATGCTGCGGTAAACCACGCGCCGCACGTTTGCGGTTATCCTGCTCAAAGCGTTGTTGCTGTTCACGGGCGTCCGTTAATTCGTGGAAACCATTCGCCAGCTCAATACCTTTGTAGTAAACCTCGAAGCGCTCTGCGACCCGATGATCTTCGGTACTGATTTGCGCCAGTGATGCCTGACTGGCAGGGAAATGATAAACAAAGGTCGGTTTTTCTTTACCAATGTTCGGTTCCACACCAAAGGTAAACAGCAACTGCAGCAGTGTATCGCGATCTTCTTCGGTATCGGCAACGTTGCTCAGATCCAGTTTCGCCGCCACTTCCCGCAGCTGCGTTTTATCAGCTGAGAGCGGATCAATTTCCAGATAACGTAAGAAGGCTTGCTGATAAGAAAGGCTTTCTGCAGCCGGACAATCCAGCACTTGCTGCAGAAGATCGTCAACTTCGTTCATCAACCGGTACATATCATAATGCGGCCGATACCACTCCAGCATCGTGAACTCAGGGTTGTGATAACGCCCCATCTCTTCATTACGGAAGCTGCGGCACAGCTGGAATACTGGGCCACAACCGGCAACCAGCAGGCGTTTCATGTGATATTCAGGGCTGGTCATTAACCAGAGATTCATCCCCTGAGAGTGTCCGGGGCCAACGAAACGTGTCTCAAACGGGACCAAATGAATATCGGTTACCGTCGCCTGGCTCATACAAGGCGTCTCCACCTCCAGCACTCCACGATCGGCAAAGAAACGACGGATCTCCGCCATAATCGCCGCGCGTTTTAATAAGTTAGGAATGGATGCGCTCGGCTGCCAGGATGCCGTTTCGCTCATAGTGAAATCTCCAGTTTTTAACAAGGGCACGAAGTCTACTCGCAACGCGACGGCGAGACAAATTTTACGCAGGAATCATTCAGCAAGGGGGGGTGACTAAAAAAACCACAATCTGATGGTTTAGTAATTAAATTAATCATCTTCAGTGATAATTTAGCCCCCTTGCGCACTAAAAAAATCGATCTCGTCAAATTTCAGACTTATCCATCAGACTATACTGTTGTACCTATAAAGGAGCAGTGGAATAGCGTTCGCAGACCGTAACTTTCAGGCACTTACCCTGAAGTACGTGGATGTGGGATAAAAACAATCTGGAGGAATGTCGTGCAAACCTTTCAAGCCGATCTTGCCATTGTAGGTGCCGGTGGCGCGGGATTACGTGCTGCAATTGCTGCCGCGCAGGCAAATCCGAATGCAAAAATCGCACTAATCTCAAAAGTATACCCAATGCGCAGCCATACCGTTGCTGCAGAAGGTGGCTCCGCCGCTGTCGCGCAGGATCATGACAGCTTCGATTATCACTTTAACGATACAGTAGCGGGTGGCGACTGGTTATGTGAGCAGGATGTTGTGGATTATTTCGTCCACCACTGCCCAACCGAAATGACCCAACTGGAACTGTGGGGATGCCCATGGAGCCGTCGCCCGGATGGTAGCGTGAACGTACGTCGCTTCGGCGGCATGAAAATCGAGCGTACCTGGTTCGCCGCAGATAAGACCGGCTTCCATATGCTTCACACTCTGTTCCAGACCTCTCTGCAATTCCCGCAGATCCAGCGTTTTGACGAACATTTCGTGCTGGATATTCTGGTTGATGATGGTCATGTTCGCGGCCTGGTGGCAATGAACATGATGGAAGGTACGCTGGTGCAGATCCGTGCTAACGCAGTGGTGATGGCAACCGGCGGCGCTGGCCGTGTTTATCGTTACAATACCAACGGCGGCATCGTTACTGGCGACGGTATGGGGATGGCGCTGAGCCACGGTGTTCCGCTGCGTGATATGGAGTTCGTTCAGTATCACCCAACCGGTCTGCCTGGCTCCGGTATCCTGATGACCGAAGGCTGCCGCGGTGAAGGCGGTATTCTGGTCAACAAAAATGGCTACCGTTATCTGCAAGATTACGGCATGGGCCCGGAAACTCCGCTGGGCGAGCCGAAAAACAAATATATGGAACTGGGTCCACGCGACAAAGTTTCTCAGGCCTTCTGGCACGAATGGCGTAAAGGCAACACCATCTCCACGCCGCGTGGCGATGTGGTTTACCTCGACCTGCGTCACCTGGGCGAGAAAAAACTGCACGAACGTCTGCCGTTCATCTGTGAACTGGCGAAAGCTTATGTTGGCGTCGATCCGGTTAAAGAACCGATTCCGGTACGTCCGACCGCGCACTACACCATGGGTGGTATCGAAACCGATCAGAACTGCGAAACCCGCATTAAGGGCCTGTTCGCCGTGGGCGAATGTTCCTCTGTAGGTCTGCACGGCGCAAACCGTCTGGGCTCCAACTCCCTGGCGGAACTGGTGGTCTTTGGTCGTCTGGCCGGTGAGCAAGCAATGGAGCGCGCATCTACTGCCGGTAATGGCAACGATGCCGCGATCAATGCCCAGGTTGCTGGCGTTGAACAGCGTCTGAAAGATCTGGTTAACCAGGACGGCGGCGAAAACTGGGCGAAGATCCGCGACGAAATGGGCCTGGCCATGGAAGAAGGCTGCGGTATCTACCGTACGCCGGAACTGATGCAGAAAACCATCGACAAGCTGGCGGAACTGCAGGAACGCTTCAAGCGCGTTCGCATCACCGACACTTCCAGCGTGTTCAACACCGACCTGCTTTACACCATTGAGTTGGGCCACGGTCTGAACGTTGCCGAATGTATGGCGCACTCCGCAATGGCACGTAAAGAGTCCCGCGGCGCGCACCAGCGTCTGGACGAAGGTTGCACTGAGCGTGACGACATCAACTTCCTCAAACACACCCTCGCCTTCCGCGATGCTGATGGCACTACTCGCCTGGAGTACAGCGACGTGAAAATTACTAAGCTGCCGCCGGCCAAACGCATGTACGGTGGCGAAGCGGATGCAGCCGATAAGGCGGAAGCAGCCAATAAGAAGGAGAAGGCGAATGGCTGAGATGAAAAACCTGAAAATTGAGGTGGTGCGTTATAACCCGGAAGTCGATACCGCACCGCATAGCGCATTCTATGAAGTGCCTTATGATGAAACCACCTCATTGCTGGATGCGCTGGGCTATATCAAAGACAACCTTGCGCCGGACCTGAGCTACCGCTGGTCCTGCCGTATGGCGATTTGTGGCTCCTGCGGCATGATGGTTAACAACGTGCCGAAACTGGCATGTAAAACCTTCCTGCGTGACTACACCAACGGCATGAAGGTTGAAGCGTTAGCTAACTTCCCGATTGAACGCGATCTGGTGGTCGATATGACCCACTTCATCGAAAGTCTGGAAGCGATCAAACCGTACATCATCGGCAACTCCCGCACCGCGGATCAGGGTACTAACATCCAGACCCCGGCGCAGATGGCGAAGTATCACCAGTTCTCCGGTTGCATCAACTGTGGTCTGTGCTATGCCGCATGCCCGCAGTTCGGCCTGAACCCAGAGTTCATCGGTCCGGCTGCCATTACGCTGGCACATCGTTATAACGAAGATAGCCGCGACCACGGTAAGAAGGAGCGTATGGCGCAGTTAAACAGCCAGAACGGCGTATGGAGCTGTACTTTCGTGGGCTACTGCTCCGAAGTCTGCCCGAAACACGTCGATCCGGCTGCGGCCATTCAGCAGGGCAAAGTAGAAAGTTCAAAAGACTTTCTTATCGCGACCCTGAAACCACGCTAAGGAGTGCAACATGACGACTAAACGTAAACCGTATGTACGGCCAATGACGTCCACCTGGTGGAAAAAATTGCCGTTTTATCGCTTTTACATGCTGCGCGAAGGCACAGCGGTTCCGGCTGTGTGGTTCAGCATTGAACTGATTTTCGGGCTGTTTGCCCTGAAAAATGGCCCGGAAACCTGGGCGGGATTCGTCGACTTTTTACAAAACCCGGTTATCGTGATCATTAACCTGATTACTCTGGCGGCAGCCCTGCTGCACACCAAAACCTGGTTTGAACTGGCACCGAAAGCGGCCAATATCATTGTAAAAGACGAAAAAATGGGACCAGAGCCAATTATCAAAAGTCTCTGGGCGGTAACCGTGGTTGCCACCATCGTAATCCTGTTTGTTGCCCTGTACTGGTAAGGAGCCTGAGATGATTAATCCAAATCCAAAGCGTTCTGACGAGCCGGTATTCTGGGGCCTCTTCGGGGCCGGTGGTATGTGGAGTGCGATCATTGCGCCGGTAATGATCCTGCTGGTTGGCATTCTGCTGCCGCTGGGTCTGTTCCCGGGTGACGCACTGAGCTACGAACGCGTTCTGGCGTTCGCGCAAAGCTTCATTGGTCGCGTATTCCTGTTCCTGATGATCGTCCTGCCGCTGTGGTGTGGTTTACACCGTATGCACCACGCGATGCACGATCTGAAAATTCACGTGCCTGCGGGCAAATGGGTTTTCTACGGTCTGGCTGCTATCCTGACAGTTGTCACGCTGATTGGTATCGTTACAATCTAACGTATCGCCAATGTAAATCCGGCCCGCCTATGGCGGGCCGTTTTGTATGGAAACCAGACCTTATGCTTAAAACGACGCTTTGCGCCTTACTGATTACCGTCTCTTGCTCCACTCTTGCCGCGCCCCACAGCGAACAACAAATCAACGATATTGTGCATCACACTATTACCCCACTTGTTGAGCAACAAAACATCCCCGGCATGGCCGTTGCAGTGATTTATCAGGGTAAGCCTTATTACTTTACCTGGGGCTACGCGGATGTGGCAAAAAAGCGGCCCGTCACGCAGCAAACGTTGTTTGAGTTAGGCTCGGTCAGTAAAACATTTACGGGCGTGCTTGGTGGCGACGCTATTGCTCGAGGGGAAATCAATCTAAACGATCCCGTCACAAAATACTGGCCTGAACTTACCGCTAAACAGTGGAATGGGATCACACTATTACATCTCGCAACCTACACCGCTGGCGGCCTGCCGTTACAGGTGCCGGATGAGGTGAAATCCTCAAGCGACTTGCTGCGCTTCTATCAAAACTGGCAGCCTGCATGGGCGCCAGGAACACAACGTCTGTATGCAAACTCCAGTATCGGTTTGTTCGGCGCACTGGCTGTGAAGCCGTCTGGTTTGAGCTTTGAACAGGCGATGCAAACTCGTGTTTTCCAGCCACTCAAACTCAACCATACGTGGATTAATGTGCCGCCCGCAGAAGAAAAGAACTACGCCTGGGGATATCGCGAAGGTAAGGCAGTGCATGTTTCGCCAGGGGCGCTGGATGCTGAAGCTTACGGTGTAAAATCGACGATTGAAGATATGGCCCGCTGGGTACGAAGCAATATGAATCCCCGTGATATCAACGACAAAACACTTCAGCAAGGGATACAACTGGCACAATCTCGCTACTGGCAAACCGGCGATATGTATCAGGGCCTGGGCTGGGAAATGCTGGACTGGCCGGTAAATCCTGACAGCATCATCAATGGCAGCGACAGTAAAATTGCGCTGGCGACAAGCCCAGTAAAAGCGATTACGCCCCCTGCTCCTGCTGTACGGTCATCATGGGTGCATAAAACAGGTGCGACCGGCGGATTTGGTAGCTATGTCGCGTTTATCCCAGAAAAAGAGCTGGGTATTGTGATGCTGGCTAACAAAAATTATCCTAATCCAGCGAGAGTTACAGCCGCCTGGCAGATTCTCAACGCTCTGCAGTAAAATTTCATCGGGTCCGAATTTTCGGACCTTTTCTTCGCATTTCCTTGCTGTCATCTACACTTAGAAAAAACCAGTAAGGAAACATCTATGCGCCTGCTCCCTCTCGTTGCCGCAGCGACAGCTGCATTTCTGGTGGTTGCCTGTAGTTCTCCCACACCACCGCGTGGCGTGACCGTGGTAAATAATTTCGATACCAAACGCTATCTGGGTACATGGTATGAGATTGCCCGTTTTGATCACCGTTTTGAACGCGGGCTGGAGAAAGTGACCGCGACGTATAGCCTGCGGGATGACGGCGGCCTGAATGTCATTAATAAAGGCTATAACCCAGACAGAGAGATGTGGCAGCAGAGTGAAGGAAAAGCCTACTTTACTGGAGATCCGCGTCGCGCAGCCCTGAAAGTGTCGTTCTTTGGGCCATTCTACGGCGGTTATAATGTCATCGCGCTCGACCGGGAGTACCGCCACGCGCTGGTTTGCGGCCCGGACCGCGACTACCTGTGGATACTCTCTCGCACGCCAACCATTTCTGACGAAGTTAAACAGGAGATGCTGGCAGTCGCAACCCGGGAAGGGTTTGATGTTAGTAAGTTTATTTGGGTACAGCAGCCCGGTAGTTAGTGAGTGCTGAGTTTCAGACCAATAATTCCCACCACAATTAACGCCAGACTCGCCAGGCGCATCGGGTTAGCGGACTCGCCGAGCAGCACAATGCCGGTGATAGCCGCGCCGACTGCGCCAATCCCCGTCCAGACAGCATAAGCCGTCCCTACAGGTAATGACTTCATCGCCCAGGCGAGCAGCGCCATACTGACAATCATCGCCGTCACGGTAATAACACTTGGCGTCAAACGACTAAAGCCGTGGGTATATTTCAGGCCAACAGCCCAGACGACTTCCAGCAACCCAGCAATAAATAAGATAATCCAGGACATATAAAACTCCGGAGAAATGGGGCCGTCCCCGGTGAAAAGAAGCGTTTGCAGGTCGTCCTGCAAAGCTGATGGTTGAACGGATATTTTGCCTGGTGGCAGGGGAATTTCAACTATTACCTTAGTGACTATCGCTGAAAAAATAAACGGCACGACAAACTTGTCGTACCGTTACAGATTGTTGACAAAGTGTCAGTTGTTTATACCGGATGCGGCGTTAACGCCTTATCCAACCTACAAAATCGTTCAAATTCAATATATTGCATGGACTATGTAGGTCTGATAAGCGTAGCGCATCAGGCAATTTTGCCTTTGTCATCAGTATCAACGGCACGACAAAACTGCCGTACCGTTATTGCTTATTGCTGCGCTTTCGTCGCTGCACCAGAAATCGCGTTACCGCCGTCGGAGATATCTTCACCAACGCCACGCGTGGTGTTGCAGGCAGTCAATACTGTTGAAAGCACCAGAACAGAAAAGATCGCTGCAATTGTCTTCTTCACCATAACGTCTTCCTTTTAGGTAATGTTATTTGTGTTTGCCTATAGCAAATTAATAATAGACAACATCACCAAAAATGACGGAAATCTGATGATTTTTCGGAAGTGAAGAATAAATTAGCTGGCAGCGCGGGAGATGGAATTACCGAGATGTTTGATGTCTTCGCCGAAACCGCGAGCGGTGTTACAGCCCGTGAGCAGCGTGCTGGCAAGCAAAACAAGAAGGATAAGGTGTTTCATCATCTCTGACCTGAAAAGTGATGGTGCAGCCAGCAGGCCGCACCACAACCGCATTACTTCACGCGAGATACGTATTCACCAGAGCGGGTATCCACTTTGATGACTTCGCCGATCTGTACGAACAGCGGAACTTTAACCACAGCGCCAGTAGACAGGGTAGCCGGTTTGCCGCCAGTACCTGCGGTATCACCTTTCAGACCCGGATCGGTATCAACGATTTCCAGTTCAACGAAGTTCGGCGGAGTAACGGAGATCGGCTGACCATTCCACAGAGTTACGATGCACTCTGCCTGATCCAGCAGCCATTTAGCGTTGTCGCCAATTGCTTTTGCATCAGCAGACAGCTGCTCGAAAGTTTCGTTGTTCATGAAGTGCCAGAACTCACCGTCGTTGTACAGGTAAGTCAGGTTCATATCGACAACATCAGCGCCTTCAGCGGAATCGGTAGATTTGAAAGTTTTTTCTACGCGAGTGCCAGTCAGCAGACGACGCAGTTTAACGCGAGCGAATGCCTGACCTTTACCTGGTTTCACGAATTCGCTGGCTTCAACCGCGTAAGGTTCGCCATCTAACATGATTTTAAGACCAGCACGAAAATCGTTGCTATAGTACGTTGCCATAAGGCCCTCTGAAATTTGTTAATTGGTAGCTAAGCCACAAAATGGCGCATATTGTAACCCTAAATACCCCATCCAGAGAAGATTGGTTAGCGCAACTTGCCGATGTTGTGACCGATCCTGATGAACTTCTGCGTCTTTTGAATATAGACGCGGACGAAAAACTGTTGGCCGGACGCAGCGCCAAAAAGCTGTTTGCCCTGCGCGTGCCCCGCTCATTTATCGATCGCATGGAGAAAGGCAATCCAGACGATCCACTTTTGCGTCAGGTACTTACCTCGCAAGATGAGTTTGTCGTCGCGCCCGGATTCTCCACCGACCCGCTGGAAGAACAACACAGCGTAGTGCCTGGTTTGTTGCATAAATACCACAACCGGGCGCTATTGCTGGTCAAAGGCGGCTGCGCGGTAAATTGCCGCTATTGCTTCCGTCGCCACTTCCCGTATGCCGAAAATCAGGGCAACAAGCGAAACTGGAAGACGGCACTTGAGTATGTTGCGGCGCATCCGGAACTGGACGAAATTATTTTCTCCGGCGGCGATCCGCTGATGGCGAAAGATCACGAACTGGACTGGTTATTAACGCAACTGGAAGCCATCCCACATATCAAACGTCTGCGTATCCACAGCCGTCTGCCGATTGTGATCCCGGCACGCATCACAGAGGCGCTGGTTGAACGCTTTGCCCGTTCTACGCTGCAAATCTTGCTGGTGAATCACATCAACCACGCCAATGAGGTAGATGAAACGTTCCGTCAGGCGATGGCTAAATTGCGCCGTGTGGGCGTTACTTTGTTGAACCAGAGCGTTCTGTTACGTGGCGTGAATGACAACGCGCAAACGCTGGCAAACCTGAGTAATGCGTTGTTCGATGCGGGCGTGATGCCCTATTACCTGCATGTGCTCGATAAAGTACAGGGCGCGGCGCATTTTATGGTGAGTGATGATGAAGCACGGCAGATCATGCGTGAGTTGCTGACACTGGTGTCGGGATATCTCGTGCCGAAACTGGCGCGTGAGATTGGTGGCGAACCGAGCAAAACGCCGCTGGATCTCCAGCTACGTCAGCAATAACTGATTAACAGGGAAGTTAAACAGAAAATTGCCTGATGCGCTTCGCTTATCAGGCCTACATCGTGCATTGAAACTCAATGAACTGTAGGCCGGATAAGGCGTTTACGCCGCATCCGGCAAGAGCAACGAACACGAGTACAGCGATCTCTCATTAAACAGGGAAGTTTAATCTTTGCCCGTTGCATAACCATTAATTATTCATATGTATTGCTATTTTTATTATTTATATAGCTGACATCAATAATTAACCTTTCTTTTCTGTTTATATAGAGTGAGCACTGCTATTTATGTTATTTTAACAACGATTATTACCAAGCCCATTTATCTGGCTTATAAATTGAAATTAATTATTTTATTGAGAAATGGTTAGGGAGAACCTACATGGCCATAAGCATCAAGGGTGTTAATACCGGTGTTATTCGCAAGAGTAATAATTTCATTGCACTGGCGCTGAAAATAAAAGAGCCTCGCAATAAAGAATCGTTGTTCTTCATGTCTGTAATGGAACTGCGTGACATGCTGATTGCGCTGGAAAGTCGTCTGCATCAAAAGCATAAACTGGATGCTGATGCACGCCTTCAGTATGAGCAAGCTCGCGATAAAGTCATTAAGAAAATGGCAGAAAACATCCCGGAAATTCTGGTTGATGAGCTTAAAAATGCCGATATTAATCGCCGGGTTAACACGCTGGAACTTACCGATAATCAGGGCGAAAATCTTAATTTCGCATTAACGCTACATGATGGCAGCAAATGCGAATTAGTGGTCAATGAGTTGCAGATTGAAATGCTGGCGCGAGCAATCATTCATGCAATTAATAATGCAGAAATGCGTGAACTGGCGTTACGTATTACATCGTTGTTAGATTTCCTGCCGTTATATGATGTCGACTGCCAGGATGATGGTAATCTGGAATATGACACCTATTCCCAACCAGAATGGAAACATAATCTGTTTAGTCATTATCTGGCCGTACTTTATCGCTTTAAAGATGAAGGTGGCAAAGAGCAATTTAGTGGTGCAGTAGTAAAAACGCGTGAAGCGACTGCGGGTAAAGAAGTTGAGGCTATTACACGCCGGATGCTTGATTTCAGTCCTCGACTGAAAAAGCTCGCTGGAGTGCCGTGTCAGGTCTACGTTCGTACTGTGGCAGCCAATAACGCCCAACCACTAACCCAGGATCAATGCCTACGCGCACTGCATCACCTACGCGTTCAATCCATCAGCAAAACTGCACCACAGGCGAAATAATCCCATCTTTGCTAATGCGAGGCTGGAGCCATCCAGCCTGAAATGACTGATAACGTGATCGTTGATCATGCCGGATGCGGCGTAAACGCCTTATCCGGCCTACAAATTCTCAAGCATTCAATCAGTTGCAATGCCTGATGTAGGCCTGATAAGCGAAGCGCATCAGGCAATTATACGTTTGTCACCCAGCCTCTGGATCCCATCAGTTCGGGCACTTATATACCTGACCGATAATCTGGCTGTCAGTCGGGACAAAGCTGGACAACATGCCCTGCGACGGGCTGCTGATACCATAAATCACGTTACCGCCCATTGCTGCCGCCTGGTTGCGCAGATCGTTTGCCGCACCACGCATAGAACCGCCCTCTTCACCGTGTTGTCCGGAAAGCCAGTTACTTTGCTTACCAGTAGCAGTACCTATCAGCTGGCACTCTGCACCTGGTTGCTCGTCCACGATGCGAACGCTCTGTCCGGCAGCGCTCAATTCGTTGCTGGAGCTACAACCCGCCATCAGTAGCGCGGCACCGACAATCCCTGCTAAGTATTTTACGTGCATGTTATTCCCCATAATCAATGAGCTGGACGCAACTCGCGTCGTCCGTGTCTGAATCTTATACTAGAAAGATGACCAAAAGAAAAACCCCCAGACATTTCTGCCCGGGGGTTTCTTTATTTCTGCGAGGTGCAGGGCAATTACATCATGCCGCCCATGCCACCCATGCCGCCCATACCGCCAGCAGCACCTAAGTCAGCTGCATCGTTTTTCGGCAGGTCGGTAACCATGCACTCGGTGGTGATCATCAGGCCAGCCACAGAAGCTGCGTACTGCAGAGCAGAACGAGTTACTTTGGTTGGATCCAGGATACCCATGTCGATCATGTTGCCGTATTCTTCGGTTGCTGCGTTGTAGCCGTAGTTGCCGTCGCCAGCTTTAACGGTGTTAGCAACAACAGACGGTTCTTCACCGCAGTTCAGTACGATCTGACGCAGCGGAGCTTCCATTGCACGCAGTGCAACTTTGATACCCACGTTCTGCTCTTCGTTCTGACCACGCAGGTCAGCCAGTTTAGACGCTACGCGGATCAGCGCAACACCACCACCAGCAACCACGCCTTCTTCTACCGCAGCACGGGTCGCGTGCAGGGCGTCTTCAACGCGTGCTTTTTTCTCTTTCATTTCAACTTCGGTAGCAGCACCAACTTTGATAACTGCAACGCCGCCTGCCAGTTTCGCTACGCGCTCCTGCAGTTTTTCACGGTCGTAGTCAGAAGTTGCTTCTTCAATCTGCTGACGGATCTGAGCAACACGGCCCTGAATTGCAGCTTCTTCACCCACGCCATCGATGATGGTGGTGGTGTCTTTGTTGATCACAACACGTTTAGCCTGACCCAGGTCTTCCAGGGTTGCTTTTTCCAGCTCCATACCAATCTCTTCAGAGATTACGGTACCGCCAGTCAGGGTTGCGATATCCTGCAGCATAGCTTTACGGCGATCGCCGAAGCCCGGAGCTTTAACCGCAGCGACTTTCACAATGCCACGCATGGTGTTAACAACCAGAGTTGCCAGCGCTTCGCCTTCAACATCTTCAGCGATGATCAGCAGCGGTTTGCCTGCTTTTGCAACGGCTTCCAGAACCGGCAGCATTTCGCGGATGTTGGAGATTTTCTTGTCAGCCAGCAGGATGAACGGGCTTTCCAGTTCTACTGCACCAGTTTCCGGCTTGTTGATGAAGTAAGGAGACAGGTAGCCACGGTCGAACTGCATACCTTCAACCACGTCCAGTTCGTCCTGCAGACCAGTACCGTCTTCAACGGTGATAACGCCTTCTTTACCGACTTTGTCCATCGCTTCAGCGATCAGTTTACCTACGGTTTCGTCGGAGTTAGCGGAGATAGTACCAACCTGAGCAATCGCTTTAGAGTCGGAGCACGGTACGGACAGCGCTTTCAGTTCTTCAACTGCAGCAGTAACGGCTTTGTCGATACCACGTTTCAGGTCCATCGGGTTCATGCCCGCGGCAACAGCTTTCAGGCCTTCAGTAATGATAGCCTGAGCCAGTACGGTTGCGGTGGTGGTACCGTCGCCTGCAGTGTCGTTCGCTTTAGAGGCAACTTCTTTCACCATCTGCGCACCCATGTTTTCGAACTTGTCTTCCAGTTCGATTTCACGAGCCACGGAAACACCATCTTTGGTGATGGTCGGTGCACCGAAAGATTTATCCAGAACTACGTTACGGCCTTTCGGACCGAGGGTAACTTTCACTGCATCTGCCAGTACGTTTACGCCGCGCAGCATTTTCACACGAGCGTCGTTACCGAATTTTACGTCTTTAGCTGCCATTATCTTTATTCCTTAAATTCGTATGTTCAGTGTCGTGCGCGGATTACGCTTCAACAATTGCCAGAATGTCGCTTTCGGACATGATCAACACTTCTTCATTGTCGATCTTCTCAGACTTCACACCGTAGCCATCATTGAAAATTACGATGTCGCCAACTTTCACGTCCAGCGGCTTCACTTCACCATTTTCAAGGATGCGGCCATTGCCAACAGCCAGCACTTCGCCACGGGTAGATTTAGCCGCTGCAGAGCCGGTCAGAACGATGCCGCCAGCAGATTTAGTTTCAACTTCTTTACGCTTGACGATCACGCGATCATGCAATGGACGAATATTCATTGATAACTCTCCTTTGAGAAAGTCCGTATCTGTTATGGGTGACGCCGGACCTTACGTGGTTTCCCGGCTGGTGACCAGTGAAATGGGGATGGGCTTCTCCCCCTTCAAGGGGGCAAATGAAAAAAAATTCTGATCAGTACAAAATCGGGTAAAAATCCTGATTCACATCACATTTCATCGCAATTTATCCATCGCCGCCATACGCGAATCTGATTGTGCTACCATCGAGATCCTGCGCAGTTGCCCAAATTTTGGGCACAATTGGACATTAACCCATGAGTGGACTCAAACAAGAACTGGGACTGGCCCAGGGGATCGGCCTGTTATCAACCTCATTATTAGGCACGGGCGTGTTTGCCGTTCCCGCATTAGCAGCCCTGCTAGCGGGCAATACCAGCCTGTGGGCGTGGCCCGTTTTGATTATCTTAGTGTTCCCGATTGCAATCGTCTTTGCGCTGCTGGGTCGCCACTATCCCAGTGCGGGCGGCGTCGCGCACTTCGTTGGCATAGCGTTTGGCTCGCGGCTTGAGCGAGTCACTGGCTGGCTATTTTTATCGGTCATTCCCGTGGGCCTGCCCGCTGCACTACAAATTGCCGCCGGCTTTGGCCAGGCAATGTTTGGCTGGCATAGTTGGCAACTGTTGTTGGCAGAACTTGGTACGCTGGCGCTGGTGTGGTACATCGGCACTCGCGGAGCCAGTTCCAGTGCCAATCTACAAACGGTGATTGCCGGGCTTATCGTCGCGCTGATTGTCGCTATCTGGTGGGCGGGCGATATCAAACCTGCGAATATCCCCTTCCCGGCACCTGGTAATATAGAACTTTCCGGGTTGTTTGCTGCGTTATCGGTGATGTTCTGGTGTTTTGTCGGTCTGGAGGCATTTGCCCATCTCGCCTCGGAATTTAAAAATCCAGAGCGTGATTTTCCCCGCGCTCTGATGATTGGTCTGTTGCTGGCAGGATTAGTCTATTGGGGCTGTACGGTTGTCGTCTTACACTTCGACGCCTACGGTGAAAAAATGGCGGCGGCAGCATCGCTTCCAAAAATTGTGGTGCAGCTGTTCGGTGTAGGAGCGTTGTGGATTGCCTGCGTGATTGGCTATCTGGCCTGCTTTGCCAGTCTCAACATTTATATACAGAGCTTCGCCCGATTAGTCTGGTCGCAGGCGCAACACAATCCTGACCACTGCCTGGCACGCCTCTCTTCTCGTCATATCCCGACTAATGCCCTTAATGCCGTACTCGGCTGTTGCGTGGTGAGCACGTTGGCGATCCATATGTTAGAGATCAATCTGGACGCACTTATCATCTATGCCAATGGCATCTTTATTATGATTTACCTGTTATGCATGATGGCAGGCTGTAAATTATTGCAAGGACGTTATCGACTACTGGCGGTAATTGGCGGGCTGTTATGCCTTCTGTTACTGGCGATGGTCGGCTGGAAAAGTTTATATGCCCTGATCATGCTGGCGGGGTTATGGCTATTTCTGCCAAAACGAAAAACGCCGGAAAATGGCATAACCACATAATCCGGCGTTTCGTCATTAATCCTGGCGATCGTCTTTATGATCAAGGCGGTCGCGGTCATCATCCTTTCGCTGGTACTCACCATCAAAAGTATTACCGCCACCAGTCCCGGCGCTAAATCCGCCGCCCGGCATACGGGAAAAGCGCAAATGCGGCATCAACTTCACTGTCAGATGCTTTTGCACTGGCGGTAATAAAAGAAGAAGACCGAGGAAATCGGTGAAAAAGCCCGGTAATAAAAGCAGCAAACCGGCAATGATCAACGAAACACTTTTAATCATTTCCGCCGCTGGGTTTTCTCCCGCCGCCATTTTTTGTTGCATCAGCACAAAATTCTTAAAGCCCTGATTACGTACCAGTGACATACCAATAACTGAGGTGAATATAACCAGCACGAGGGTCAGCAATACCCCCAGGACATGAGCAACCTGAATAAAGATTGAAATCTCAATATAGACATAAAGGAAAACGGCAATTAAAGGTAACCAGCGCAAAGGTTTCTCCTGTAATAGCAACCAGTTAAATCTGGTCGCCTGAATGGGTTGCGAATCGCGTTTAGCTTATATTGTGGTCATTAGCAAAATTTCAAGATGTTTGCGCAACTATTTTTGGTAGTAATCCCAAAGCGGTGATCTATTTCACAAATTAATAATTAAGGGGTAAAAACCGACACTTAAAGTGATCCAGATTACGGTAGAAATCCTCAAGCAGCATATGATCCCAGGTATTCGGCCGATGCAGGGGATAATCGTCGGTCGAAAAACATTCGAAACCACATATATTCTGTGTGTTTACAGCAAATCATTGGCAGCTTGAAAAAGAAGGTTCACATGTCAAACAACATTCGTATCGAAGAAGATCTGTTGGGTACCAGGGAAGTTCCAGCTGATGCCTACTATGGTGTTCACACTCTGAGAGCGATTGAAAACTTCTATATCAGCAACAACAAAATCAGCGATATTCCTGAATTTGTTCGCGGTATGGTAATGGTTAAAAAAGCCGCAGCTATGGCAAACAAAGAGCTGCAAACCATTCCTAAAAGTGTAGCGAATGCAATCATTGCCGCATGTGATGAAGTCCTGAACAACGGAAAATGCATGGATCAGTTCCCGGTAGACGTCTACCAGGGCGGCGCAGGTACTTCCGTAAACATGAACACCAACGAAGTGCTGGCCAATATCGGTCTGGAACTGATGGGTCACCAGAAAGGTGAATATCAGTACCTGAACCCGAACGACCACGTTAACAAATGTCAGTCCACTAACGACGCCTACCCGACCGGTTTCCGCATCGCGGTTTACTCTTCTCTGATTAAACTGGTAGATGCTATTAACCAACTGCGTGAAGGCTTTGAACGTAAAGCTGTCGAATTCCAGGACATCCTGAAAATGGGTCGTACCCAGCTGCAGGACGCAGTACCGATGACCCTCGGTCAGGAATTCCGCGCTTTCAGCATCCTGCTGAAAGAAGAAGTGAAAAACATCGAACGTACCGCTGAACTGCTGCTGGAAGTTAACCTCGGCGCAACTGCAATCGGTACTGGCCTGAACACGCCGAAAGAGTACTCTCCGCTGGCAGTGAAAAAACTGGCTGAAGTCACTGGCTTCCCATGCGTACCTGCTGAAGACCTGATCGAAGCGACCTCTGACTGCGGCGCTTACGTTATGGTTCATGGCGCGCTGAAACGCATGGCTGTGAAGATGTCCAAAATCTGTAACGACCTGCGCTTGCTCTCTTCTGGCCCACGTGCCGGCCTGAACGAGATCAACCTGCCGGAACTGCAGGCGGGCTCTTCCATCATGCCAGCTAAAGTAAACCCAGTTGTTCCGGAAGTGGTTAACCAGGTTTGCTTCAAAGTCATCGGTAACGACATCACTGTTACCATGGCAGCAGAAGCGGGTCAGCTGCAGCTGAACGTTATGGAGCCGGTCATTGGCCAGGCCATGTTTGAATCCGTTCACATTCTGACCAACGCTTGCTACAACCTGCTGGAAAAATGCGTTAACGGCATCACTGCTAACAAAGAAGTGTGCGAAGGTTACGTTTACAACTCTATCGGTATCGTCACTTACCTGAACCCATTCATCGGCCACCACAACGGTGACATCGTGGGTAAAATCTGTGCCGAAACCGGTAAGAGTGTACGTGAAGTCGTTCTGGAGCGCGGTCTGTTGACTGAAGCAGAACTAGACGATATTTTCTCCGTACAGAACCTGATGCATCCGGCTTACAAAGCAAAACGCTATACTGATGAAAGCGAACAGTAATCGTACAGGGTAGTACAAATAAAAGAGGCACGTCAGACGACGTGCCTTTTTTCTTGTGAGCAGTAACTTAAAAACAACAACCTGATATCAACTTGTTAAAAAACAAGGAAGGCTAATATGCTAGTTGTAGAACTCATCATCGTTTTGCTGGCGATCTTCTTGGGCGCCAGATTAGGGGGAATTGGTATTGGTTTTGCAGGTGGACTGGGGGTGCTGGTTCTTGCCGCTATCGGCGTCAAGCCTGGTAACATCCCATTCGATGTCATTTCCATTATCATGGCGGTTATCGCTGCTATTTCTGCTATGCAGGTTGCTGGCGGTCTGGACTATCTGGTTCACCAGACAGAAAAGCTGCTGCGCCGTAACCCGAAATACATCACGATCCTTGCACCGATCGTAACCTATTTCCTGACCATCTTTGCTGGTACCGGCAACATCTCTCTGGCAACACTGCCAGTTATCGCTGAAGTTGCGAAGGAACAAGGCGTTAAACCTTGCCGTCCGCTGTCTACTGCAGTGGTATCCGCGCAGATTGCGATCACCGCATCGCCAATCTCTGCGGCGGTGGTTTACATGTCTTCCGTGATGGAAGGTCATGGCATCAGCTACCTGCATCTGCTCTCTGTGGTCATCCCGTCTACCCTGCTGGCAGTTCTGGTGATGTCCTTCCTGGTAACCATGCTTTTCAACTCAAAACTGTCTGACGATCCGATTTATCGCAAGCGTCTGGAAGAAGGTCTGGTTGAACTGCGCGGTGAGAAGCAGATTGAAATCAAATCCGGTGCAAAAACGTCCGTCTGGCTGTTCCTGCTGGGCGTAGTTGGCGTGGTAATCTATGCGATTATCAACAGCCCGAGCATGGGCCTGGTTGAAAAACCGCTGATGAACACCACTAACGCTATCCTGATTATCATGTTGAGCGTTGCAACCCTGACCACTGTTCTTTGCAAAGTGGACACCGACAACATCCTCAACTCCAGCACCTTCAAAGCAGGTATGAGCGCCTGTATTTGTATCCTGGGTGTTGCATGGCTGGGCGATACTTTCGTTTCCAACAACATCGACTGGATCAAAGATACCGCTGGTGAAGTCATTCAGGGCCATCCGTGGCTGCTGGCTGTTATCTTCTTCTTTGCTTCTGCTCTGCTGTACTCTCAGGCTGCAACTGCAAAAGCACTGATGCCGATGGCTCTGGCGCTGAACGTTTCTCCACTGACCGCTGTAGCTTCTTTCGCAGCCGTGTCTGGTCTGTTCATTCTGCCGACCTACCCGACGCTGGTTGCTGCGGTACAGATGGATGACACGGGTACCACTCGTATCGGTAAATTCGTCTTCAACCATCCGTTCTTTATCCCAGGTACTCTGGGTGTTGCCCTGGCCGTTTGCTTCGGCTTCTTGCTGGGCAGCGTGATGCTGTAATGACAAATCGCGGGGCGTTCACGCCCCGCTTTCTTTCCCGCCGACTAACATCCTTTCCCCGTCCGTTGTATAGTGACCTCTCTCTTGCGGTTCCATCTGTTCTTGCGAGGTGTTTATGCTTGATGAAAAAAGTTCGAATACCGCGTCCGTCGTGGTGTTGTGCACCGCGCCGGATGAAGCGACGGCCCAGGAATTAGCCGCCAAAGTGTTGGCGGAAAAACTGGCGGCCTGCGCAACCTTGATTCCTGGCGCTACCTCTCTCTATTACTGGGAAGGTAAACTGGAACAGGAATACGAAGTGCAGATGATTTTAAAAACCACCGTATCTCACCAGCAGGCACTGCTGGAATGCCTGAAGTCTCATCATCCGTATCAAACCCCGGAGCTTCTGGTTTTACCTGTTACACACGGAGACACAGATTACCTCTCATGGCTCAACGCATCTTTACGCTGATCCTGCTACTTTGCAGCACTTCCGTTTTTGCCGGATTATTCGACGCGCCGGGGCGCTCACAATTTGTCCCCGCGGATCAAGCCTTTGCTTTTGATTTTCAGCAAAACCAACATGAGCTTAATCTGAGCTGGCAGATCAAAGACGGTTACTATCTTTACCGTAAACAGATCCGCATTACGCCGGAACAAGCGAAAATTGCCGACGTGCAGCTGCCCCAGGGCGTCTGGCATGAAGATGAGTTTTACGGCAAAAGCGAGATTTACCGCGAGCGGCTGACGCTTCCTGTGACCATCAACCAGGCAAGTGCTGGTGCGACATTGACTGTCACCTACCAGGGCTGTGCTGACGCCGGTTTTTGTTATCCGCCAGAAACCAAAACCGTTCCGTTAAGCGAAGTGGTCACTAACAACGCAACGCCACCGTCTGCATCAGTTCCGCAGCAAGAGCAGCCCGTCGCGCAATTGCCCTTTTCCGCGCTCTGGGCGTTGTTGATTGGTATCGGTATCGCCTTCACGCCATGTGTACTGCCGATGTACCCTCTAATTTCCGGTATCGTGCTGGGTGGTAAACAGCGGCTATCCACCGCCAGAGCATTGTTGCTGACTTTTATTTATGTGCAGGGGATGGCGCTCACCTACACGGCGCTGGGTCTGGTGGTTGCCGCCGCAGGGTTACAGTTCCAGGCAGCGCTACAGCATCCTTACGTGCTTATCGGCCTCGCTATCGTCTTTACCTTGCTGGCAATGTCGATGTTTGGCTTGTTTACCCTGCAACTCCCCTCTTCGCTGCAAACGCGCCTCACGCTAATGAGCAATCGCCAACAAGGTGGCTCGCCCGGCGGTGTGTTTGTTATGGGGGCGATTGCCGGGCTGATCTGTTCACCATGCACCACCGCACCGCTTAGCGCGATTCTGCTGTATATCGCCCAAAGCGGAAACATGTGGCTGGGCGGCGGCACGCTTTATCTCTATGCACTGGGCATGGGCCTGCCGCTGATGCTAATTACCGTCTTTGGTAACCGCCTGCTGCCGAAAAGCGGCCCGTGGATGGAACAGGTCAAAACCGCATTTGGTTTTGTGATCCTCGCACTGCCGGTCTTCCTGCTGGAGCGTGTGATTGGTGATGTCTGGGGATTACGCTTGTGGTCGGCGCTGGGTGTCGCGTTCTTTGGCTGGGCCTTTATCACCAGCTTACAGGCCAAACGCGGCTGGATGCGTATTGTGCAAATTATCCTGCTGGCGGCAGCATTGGTTAGCGTGCGCCCACTCCAGGATTGGGCATTTGGCGCGACGCATACCGCGCAAACTCAGGCGCATCTCAACTTTACACAAATCAAAACGGTAGATGAGTTAAATCAGGCACTCGCTGAAGCCAAAGGCAAACCGGTGATGTTAGATCTCTATGCCGACTGGTGCGTCGCCTGTAAAGAGTTTGAGAAATACACCTTCAGCGACCCGCAGGTGCAAAAAGCGTTAGCAGACACGGTCTTACTTCAGGCCAACGTCACAGCCAACGACGCACAAGATGTGGCGCTGTTAAAGCATCTTAATGTCCTTGGCTTACCGACAATTCTCTTTTTTGACGGACAAGGCCAGGAGCATCCACAAGCGCGCGTCACGGGCTTTATGGATGCAGAAACCTTCAGCGCACATTTGCGCGATCGCCAACCGTGAACGACACTTCAGTGGGAAAGACGGAGGAAAATAGCGTGCAACGTGAAGATGTACTGGGAGAAGCCCTGAAATTATTAGAATTACAAGGGATTGCCAACACCACGCTGGAGATGGTTGCTGAACGTGTGGATTATCCACTGGACGAGCTGCGCCGCTTCTGGTCAGACAAAGAGGCGATCCTCTACGATGCCCTGCGCTATCTTAGCCAACAGATAGATGTCTGGCGTCGTCAGCTGATGCTGGACGAAACGCAAACCGCCGAACAAAAGCTGCTGGCGCGTTATCAGGCGCTATCGGAGTGCGTTAAAAACAACCGCTATCCGGGCTGTCTGTTTATCGCTGCCTGTACGTTTTATCCCGATCCTGGCCACCCTATTCATCAATTGGCCGATCAGCAAAAAAGCGCGGCCTACGACTTTACCCACGAACTGTTAACCACGCTGGAAGTGGACGATCCGGCGATGGTAGCAAAGCAGATGGAACTGGTGCTGGAAGGTTGTTTAAGCCGAATGCTGGTGAATCGTAGCCAGGCGGATGTCGATACCGCACATCGGCTGGCGGAAGATATCCTGCGCTTCGCTCGCTGCCGCCAGGGTGGCGCACTGACCTGACAGAAACACAGAAAAGAAGCGATTTGCCGCAATCTTAAGCAGTTGAATCGCTTTTACTGAAATTAGGTTGACGAGATGTGCAGATTACGGTTTAATGCGCCCCGTTGCCCGGATAGCTCAGTCGGTAGAGCAGGGGATTGAAAATCCCCGTGTCCTTGGTTCGATTCCGAGTCCGGGCACCAAATTCATATAAACGGACCTCCACGGAGGTCCGTTTTTCGTTTCAGGACGCGACAATTTTACCGTTCTTCCTCCAAATCACTCCCACCAAACTCAACCAAATTCTCCCCACATCACCAGCATTTTGCGGGTATCCCCCTGTTTGAGAAAATTTGTCCCGGAGCTATGACACTGACTGACGCAAAATGTCGTGCGACCCCGTAATGCTGTTGAACGTCAAATGACGTCATCAGGAGCGTAACGCATCCATAAACAGAACGCCGACAGATGAGATTTCCTGGATGCGAACAAAGAGAAATGTATCAGTCCGTTTGATCATGCAAAGACTAACAGTCCATTAAAATAGTAAGCGTTCCAGGCAATTTTCCGGGGATTATTTTCTGAACGTTTTCTTTGGCAAAGATCATCAATCCTGGTGGTAAGGCAAATTACTTCTGATTCTCATTAAAGTCATTTCGTAAGGCGATGTAATCAAGAGGTTTACGGCTGGTAAAAATAACGTCTCACATTCACCGGTAATATGTAAACACATCCATCTATAGATGGTAAAAATAGGTTATGGCAATTATCATTGCACCATTCCCTTTTCGAATGAGTTTTTATTATGCAACAACCTGTAGTTCGCGTTGGCGAGTGGCTTGTTACTCCGTCCATAAACCAAATTAGTCGCAATGGGCGTCAACTTACCCTTGAGCCGAGACTAATCGATCTTCTGGTTTTCTTTGCTCAACACAGTGGCGAAGTACTTAGCAGAGATGAACTTATCGATAATGTCTGGAAGAGAAGTATTGTTACCAATCACGTTGTAACGCAGAGTATCTCAGAACTGCGTAAGTCATTAAAAGATAATGATGAAGATAGTCTTGTCTATATCGCTACTGTACCAAAGCGCGGTTATAAATTAATGGTGCCGGTTATCTGGTACAGCGAAGAGGAGGGAGAAGAAATAATGCAATCTTCGCCTCCCCCTATACCAGAGGCGATTCCTGACACAGATTCCCCTTCCCACAGTCTTAACATTCAAAACACCGCAACGCCACCTGAACAATCCCCAGTTAAAAGCAAACGATTCACTACCTTTTGGGTATGGTTTTTTTTCCTGTTGTCGTTAGGTATCTGTGTAGCACTGGTGGCGTTTTCCAGTCTTGAAACGCGTCTTCCTATGAGTAAATCGCGTATTTTGCTCAATCCACGCGATATTGACATTAATATGGTGAATAAGAGTTGTAACAGCTGGACTTCCCCGTATCAGCTCTCTTACGCGATAGGCGTGGGTGATTTGGTGGCTACGTCACTTAATACCTTCTCCACTTTTATGGTTCATGACAAAATCAACTACAACATTGATGAACCGAGCAGTTCCGGTAAAACATTATCTATTGCGTTTGTTAATCAGCGCCAATACCGCGCTCAACAGTGCTTTATGTCGGTGAAATTGGTAGACAATGCAGATGGTTCGACCATGCTGGATAAACGTTATGTCATCACTAACGGTAATCAGCTGGCGATTCAAAATGATTTACTGGAGAGTTTGTCAAAAGCGTTAAATCAACCGTGGCCACAACGAATGCAGGAGATGCTCCAACAAATTTTGCCTCATCGTGGTGCGTTATTAACTAATTTTTATCAGGCACATGATTATTTAATGCATGGTGATGATAAATCATTGAACCGTGCCAGTGAGTTATTAGGTGAGATTGTTCAATCATCTCCCGAATTTACCTACGCGAGAGCAGAGAAAGCATTAGTTGATATAGTACGTCATTCTCAGCATCCTTTAGATGAAAAACAATTAGCAGCACTGAACACAGAAATTGATAACATTGCTACACTGCCAGGAATGAATAATCTGGCCATTCTCTATCAAATAAAAGCGGTCAGTGCTCTGACAAAAGGGAAAACAGACGAATCTTATCAGGCGATAAATACTGGCATTGACCTTGAAATGTCCTGGCTAAATTATGTGTTGCTTGGCAAAGTTTATGAGATGAAGGGGATGAACCGAGAAGCTGCTGATGCATATCTCACCGCCTTTAATTTACGCCCGGGAGCAAACACCCTTTACTGGATTGAAAATGGCATATTCCAGACTTCTGTTTCTTATGTTGTTCCTTATCTCGACAAATTTCTCGCGTCAGAATAAACAAATCCTGGGTTGATTCATTCGCGGGGATTTTTAGCGTTAAACGCTTGTATATTTATTGACGCAACATGTTGCAGCAATTTATTTGCTGCATAATTTTTTATTACATAAATTTAACCAGCAACTTTCTCGTAATTCATTGTAAATATTGAATGTTTATCTTTTCATGATATCAACTTGCGATTCTGATCTGTTAATGAAGAGCTAAAATCCTCACTGACATAAACTTTTGTATTATTTCACCTAATCTTTAGGATTAATCTTTTTTTTTGAGTAGTCTTGTCGCCAGTTTGGTCTGGTCAGTAAATAGTTATACATCATGACCCGGACTCCAAATTCTAAAATGAAATTAGGAGAAGAGCATGAGTTCTGCCAAGAAGATTGGGCTATTTGCCTGTACCGGTGTTGTTGCCGGTAATATGATGGGGAGCGGTATTGCATTATTACCTGCGAACCTTGCAAGTATCGGTGGTATTGCTATCTGGGGTTGGATCATCTCTATTATTGGTGCAATGTCGCTGGCTTATGTATATGCCCGACTGGCAACAAAGAACCCGCAACAAGGTGGCCCAATTGCTTATGCTGGAGAAATTTCCCCTGCATTTGGTTTTCAGACAGGTGTTCTTTATTACCATGCTAACTGGATTGGTAACCTGGCGATTGGTATTACCGCTGTATCTTATCTTTCCACCTTCTTCCCAGTATTAAATGATCCTGTTCCGGCGGGTATCGCTTGTATTGCTATCGTCTGGGTATTTACCTTTGTAAATATGCTCGGCGGTACCTGGGTAAGCCGTTTAACCACTATTGGCCTGGTGCTGGTTCTTATTCCTGTGGTTATGACTGCTATTGTTGGCTGGCATTGGTTTGATGCTGCAACTTATGCAGCTAACTGGAATACTGCGGGTACCACTGATGGTCATGCGATCATTAAAAGTATTCTGCTCTGCCTGTGGGCCTTCGTGGGTGTTGAATCCGCAGCTGTAAGTACTGGTATGGTTAAAAACCCGAAACGTACCGTTCCACTGGCAACCATGCTGGGTACTGGTTTAGCAGGTATTGTTTACATTGCTGCGACTCAGGTGCTTTCCGGTATGTATCCGTCTTCTGTAATGGCAGCTTCCGGTGCTCCGTTTGCAATCAGTGCTTCAACTATCCTCGGTAACTGGGCTGCGCCGCTGGTTTCTGCATTCACCGCCTTTGCGTGCCTGACTTCTCTGGGCTCCTGGATGATGCTGGTAGGCCAGGCAGGTGTACGTGCCGCTAACGACGGTAACTTCCCGAAAATTTATGGTGAAGTCGACAGCAACGGTATTCCGAAAAAAGGTCTGCTGCTGGCTGCAGTGAAAATGACTGCCCTGATGATCCTCATCACTCTGAT
The DNA here is from genome assembly GCF_005781135.1 of Escherichia sp. E3659. Lineage (NCBI taxonomy): Bacteria > Pseudomonadati > Pseudomonadota > Gammaproteobacteria > Enterobacterales > Enterobacteriaceae > Escherichia > Escherichia sp. E3659. The sequence goes on from NZ_VATQ01000044.1 coordinate 33,497, forward strand.
GAACTCTGCCGGTGGTAAAGCATCTGACCTGTTCGGTGAACTGACCGGTATCGCAGTACTGCTGACTATGCTGCCGTACTTCTACTCTTGCGTTGACCTGATTCGTTTTGAAGGCGTTAACATCCGCAACTTTGTCAGCCTTATCTGCTCTGTACTGGGTTGCGTGTTCTGCTTCATCGCTCTGATGGGCGCAAGCTCCTTCGAGCTGGCAGGTACCTTCATCGTCAGCCTGATTATCCTGATGTTCTACGCTCGCAAAATGCACGAGCGCCAGAGCCACTCGATGGATAACCACACAGCATCTAACGCACATTAATTAAAAGTATTTTCCGAGGCTCCTCCTTTCATTTTGTCCCATGTGTTGGGAGGGGCCTTTTTTACCTGGAGATATGACTATGAACGTTATTGCAATATTGAATCACATGGGGGTTTATTTTAAAGAAGAACCCATCCGTGAACTTCATCGCGCGCTTGAACGTCTGAACTTCCAGATTGTTTACCCGAACGACCGTGACGACTTATTAAAACTGATCGAAAACAATGCGCGTCTGTGCGGCGTTATTTTTGACTGGGATAAATATAATCTCGAGTTGTGCGAAGAAATTAGCAAAATGAACGAGAACCTGCCGTTGTACGCGTTCGCTAATACATATTCCACACTCGATGTAAGCCTGAACGATCTGCGTTTACAGATTAGCTTCTTTGAATATGCGCTGGGTGCTGCTGATGATATTGCTAACAAGATCAAGCAGACCACTGACGAATATATCAACACTATTCTGCCTCCGCTGACCAAAGCGCTGTTTAAATATGTTCGTGAAGGTAAATATACTTTCTGTACTCCTGGTCACATGGGCGGTACTGCATTCCAGAAAAGCCCGGTAGGTAGCCTGTTCTATGATTTCTTTGGTCCGAACACCATGAAATCTGATATTTCCATTTCAGTATCTGAACTGGGTTCCCTGCTGGATCACAGCGGTCCACACAAAGAAGCAGAACAGTATATCGCTCGCGTCTTTAACGCAGACCGCAGCTACATGGTGACCAACGGTACTTCCACTGCGAACAAAATTGTTGGTATGTACTCTGCTCCGGCAGGCAGCACCATTCTGATTGACCGTAACTGCCACAAATCGCTGACCCATCTGATGATGATGAGCGATGTTACGCCAATCTATTTCCGCCCGACCCGTAACGCTTACGGTATTCTTGGCGGTATCCCACAGAGTGAATTCCAGCACGCAACCATTGCTAAGCGCGTTAAAGAAACACCAAACGCAACCTGGCCGGTACATGCCGTAATTACCAACTCTACCTATGATGGTCTGCTGTACAACACCGACTTCATCAAGAAAACGCTGGATGTGAAATCCATCCACTTTGACTCCGCGTGGGTGCCTTACACCAACTTCTCACCGATTTACGAAGGTAAATGCGGTATGAGCGGTGGCCGTGTCGAAGGGAAAGTGATTTACGAAACCCAGTCCACTCACAAACTGCTGGCGGCGTTCTCTCAGGCTTCCATGATCCACGTTAAAGGTGACGTAAACGAAGAAACCTTTAACGAAGCCTACATGATGCACACCACCACTTCTCCGCACTACGGTATCGTGGCTTCCACTGAAACTGCTGCGGCGATGATGAAAGGTAATGCCGGTAAACGCCTGATCGACGGTTCCATTGAACGTGCGATCAAGTTCCGTAAAGAGATCAAACGTCTGAGAACAGAATCTGATGGCTGGTTCTTTGATGTATGGCAGCCGGATCATATCGATACTACTGAATGCTGGCCGCTGCGTTCTGACAGCACCTGGCACGGCTTCAAAAACATCGATAACGAGCACATGTATCTTGACCCGATCAAAGTCACTCTGCTGACTCCGGGGATGGAAAAAGACGGCACCATGAGCGACTTTGGTATTCCGGCCAGCATCGTGGCGAAATACCTCGACGAACATGGCATCGTTGTTGAGAAGACCGGTCCGTATAACCTGCTGTTCCTGTTCAGCATCGGTATTGATAAGACCAAAGCACTGAGCCTGCTGCGTGCTCTGACTGACTTCAAACGTGCGTTCGACCTGAACCTGCGTGTGAAAAACATGCTGCCGTCTCTGTATCGTGAAGATCCTGAATTCTATGAAAACATGCGTATTCAGGAACTGGCACAGAATATCCACAAACTGATTGTTCACCACAATCTGCCGGATCTGATGTATCGCGCATTTGAAGTGCTGCCGACTATGGTAATGACTCCGTATGCTGCGTTCCAGAAAGAGCTGCACGGTATGACCGAAGAAGTTTACCTCGACGAAATGGTAGGTCGTATTAACGCCAATATGATCCTTCCGTATCCGCCGGGAGTTCCTCTGGTAATGCCGGGTGAAATGATCACCGAAGAAAGCCGTCCGGTTCTGGAGTTCCTGCAGATGCTGTGTGAAATCGGCGCTCACTATCCGGGCTTTGAAACCGATATTCACGGTGCATACCGTCAGGCTGATGGCCGCTATACCGTTAAGGTATTGAAAGAAGAAGGCAAAAAATAATTAGCTAGTACAAGGGAAGTGGCTTGCCACTTCCCTTTTTTGCTCATAAGGAGAACACATGAAAACACCCTCACAGCCGCGCGCGATATACTATATCGTGGCGATCCAGATCTGGGAGTACTTCAGTTTTTACGGCATGCGTGCCTTACTCATTCTCTATCTCACCCATCAGCTTGGTTTTGATGATAACCATGCCATCAGCCTGTTCAGCGCATACGCTTCTTTGGTTTACGTTACCCCTATTCTCGGCGGCTGGCTTGCCGACCGCCTGCTCGGCAACCGCACTGCAGTGATTGCCGGCGCGCTGTTAATGACCCTTGGCCATGTGGTGCTGGGCATTGATACAAATTCAACCTTTAGCCTGTATCTGGCGCTGGCAATCATTATTTGTGGCTACGGTTTATTCAAATCAAACATCAGCTGTTTGCTTGGCGAGCTCTACGACGAGAACGATCATCGACGTGATGGCGGTTTTTCGCTGCTGTATGCCGCGGGCAATATCGGTTCTATCGCAGCCCCCATCGCCTGCGGCCTGGCTGCTCAGTGGTATGGATGGCATGTTGGCTTTGCCCTTGCGGGTGGCGGCATGTTTATCGGTTTGTTGATTTTCTTAAGTGGTCATCGTCATTTCCAGTCCACGCGTAGTATGGATAAAAAAGCGCTCACTCGCGTCAAATTTGCCTTACCGGTATGGAGCTGGTTAGTGGTGATGCTCTGTTTAGCCCCAGTATTTTTTACCCTGCTGCTGGAGAACGACTGGTCCGGATATTTGCTGGCAATTGTTTGCCTTATTGCTGCACAAATCATTGCCCGCATGATGATCAAATTCCCCGAACACCGCCGTGCTCTTTGGCAAATTGTATTGTTGATGTTTGTCGGGACGTTGTTCTGGGTACTGGCACAACAGGGCGGCAGTACCATCAGCTTGTTTATCGATCGCTTTGTGAATCGTCAGGCATTCAATATTGAAGTACCTACAGCACTATTCCAGTCGGTGAATGCAATTGCGGTGATGCTCGCTGGGGTTGTTCTGGCCTGGCTGGCGTCGCCAGAAAGCCGCGGCAATTCAACATTGCGCGTCTGGCTGAAGTTTGCCTTTGGCTTACTGCTGATGGCTTGTGGCTTTATGTTGTTGGCATTTGATGCCCGACATGCAGCGGCTGACGGTCAAGCGTCAATGGGCGTGATGATATCCGGGCTGGCGCTAATGGGCTTTGCCGAACTCTTTATTGACCCGGTGGCGATTGCGCAAATCACGCGTCTGAAAATGTCTGGCGTATTAACCGGTATTTATATGCTGGCAACAGGCGCGGTCGCCAACTGGCTGGCAGGCGTCGTGGCACAGCAGACGACAGAGACGCAAATTAGCGGTATGGCAATTGCAGCTTACCAGCGATTCTTTTCTCAGATGGGAGAGTGGACGTTGGCTTGTGTCGCGATCATCGTCGTATTGGCCTTTGCTACCCGTTTTCTGTTTAGCACGCCGACGAATATGATACAGGAAAGCAACGATTAACTGCTGTAAAAACAATTAGTTATGAATAAATTGCCTTTCAGTTAATCACTCTGGCAAATCCAGATTAATAAGATATTTAAACCATTTTTATGGTGATTTATTAGTGATATCAACTTGAGGTAAGCGTTGGTTTAGATAAGATAAACTGAGTTATTAATAGTCGAGGCAGATAATACAGTGTACCGATCTGTCTCTTTATCTACGCTAAATTGAAAGCTGGATTAAGAGGAACCAAAATGTCTGAACAAGAAACACAGGGAGCCAATGAGGCTATTGATTTTAACGATGAAATGAGAAATCGTCGCGAAAAACTGGCAGCACTGCGTCAGCAAGGTGTGGCGTTTCCCAATGATTTTCGCCGCAACCATACCTCTGACCAGTTGCACGAAGAGTTTGATGCGAAGGATAACCAGGAACTGGAATCCTTAAACATTGAAGTCTCGGTTGCTGGCCGAATGATGACCCGTCGTATCATGGGGAAAGCCTCCTTTGTAACATTGCAGGATGTAGGTGGCCGTATTCAACTGTACGTTGCACGAGATAGCCTGCCAGAAGGTGTTTATAACGATCAGTTTAAAAAATGGGACCTGGGTGACATTATCGGTGCCCGCGGTACGCTGTTTAAGACGCAAACGGGTGAGCTTTCCATTCACTGTACTGAGTTACGCCTGCTGACTAAAGCACTACGTCCTTTACCAGATAAATTCCATGGTCTGCAGGATCAGGAAGTCCGTTATCGTCAACGTTATCTGGACCTCATCGCTAACGATAAATCCCGTCAAACGTTTGTTGTCCGTTCAAAAATTCTGGCCGCTATCCGCCAGTTCATGGTCGCGCGCGGCTTTATGGAAGTAGAAACCCCGATGATGCAGGTAATTCCAGGTGGGGCATCTGCTCGCCCGTTTATTACCCATCATAATGCTCTGGATTTAGATATGTATCTGCGTATCGCGCCGGAGCTGTATCTGAAACGTCTGGTTGTAGGTGGTTTTGAACGGGTATTCGAAATCAACCGTAACTTCCGTAATGAAGGTATTTCTGTTCGTCATAATCCTGAGTTCACGATGATGGAACTCTACATGGCGTATGCGGATTACCACGATTTGATTGAACTGACAGAGTCACTGTTCCGCACCCTGGCACAAGAGGTACTGGGTACCACTAAAGTCACTTATGGCGAGCATGTGTTTGATTTCGGCAAACCGTTTGAAAAACTCACCATGCGCGAAGCAATCAAAAAATATCGTCCAGAAACTGAGATGGCCGACCTGGATAATTTTGATGCCGCTAAAGCATTAGCTGAATCTATCGGTATTACAGTAGAGAAAAGCTGGGGGCTGGGACGTATTGTCACCGAAATCTTTGATGAAGTTGCAGAAGCACATCTGATTCAGCCAACCTTTATTACTGAGTATCCGGCAGAAGTGTCACCGCTGGCGCGCCGTAATGATGTTAACCCGGAAATCACCGACCGTTTTGAATTCTTCATCGGTGGTCGTGAAATCGGTAATGGTTTTAGCGAATTAAACGATGCAGAAGATCAGGCTGAACGTTTCCAGGAACAGGTTAACGCCAAAGCTGCAGGTGACGACGAAGCGATGTTCTACGACGAAGATTACGTGACTGCGCTGGAGTATGGTCTACCGCCAACCGCAGGTCTGGGAATTGGTATCGACCGAATGATTATGCTGTTTACTAACAGTCATACTATTCGCGACGTTATTCTCTTCCCGGCGATGCGTCCACAGAAATAAGTTTCACTTTAATGAACGAAGCAGCCAGGCGACTGCTTCGTTCGTCGTTCCGCAAATCAATTTTTGAGGAGAGACGCTTCGTTTCAAGATAACCAGCGGATCCACTCAACCACAACTCCTAAAAGAGAGAAAAAAGTAATGCCACAGGCAGACTCATTGGCCAGGTTATTCCTACCAGGAATGCACTAAGTAAACGAATATGTGTTTTCTCATGTGAGATAAACCAGATAATGACAAAGGATATGTTCACACCAATCACATAAAAAATTAATATTTTAGAGAATAGTGTCATTTTTTATGTTCTTCTTATCCTTCCTGGCTACTTGTAAAACTGACGGAAATAGTCATCAACTATCATAATGTTGAGGTCAAAATCAATATCTGGCAAGTCTAAGCATTTGATCCTGATTAAATCTTCAATTTCACTTGCGGCTAATGATGTCGTTATTGCGAAAGAATTCTCATTCAATTGTCGTGGTATTCCATATTCATCAGCCACTATAGAGGAGAAGTTCATATCATGCATCAATGATCTTAACCTTAAGAAAACTGAGGAATAAGATGATGGATAATCAAAAGAAACGACATAAGTATTGAACTTTTTCTTACCTTCCATAATAAGACTCCTATCAATATTAAATGCCCTGGGGATGCAAAGTTTATTAACCCCGATTGATGATTCTCATATAGGAGATATTCTTTTTTTTTTGCTCACTAAAGGGGATGACTTGGGACAAGAAAACGCTCTCTCTGACCATTCTTTGTGCATCCCCCGACCTTTCAGATACTCCCCCGCATCACATTACGCAGAGCATGAAAAATATCGTTACCCCATCAACTGCGAATATCATCATACTCACGCGTTTTATCAAATTCGTGTTTCGCAAATGGGCACAGTGGGATAATTTTTCGTTTTTCCCGGCGCATTTTTTCCACGACTTTCGCAACCAACTGTTTACCAATCCCTTGCCCTTTCAGGCTTTCATCAACATCGGTATGTTCGATAATCGCTAAATTCTCTCCAGTCGGCACAAAGACAATTTCAGCGATTTGCTTACCCTGCTCGTCATTGATGTAAAATTTATTGTGGCCTTCACGTATTTCCATTTTCCCCTCGCTTATTTATGACGGTATTTCAGCGCGCCGCTCGGGCACGTATCAATCACTTTCACTACAGTGGCGACGTCCACTTCATCCGGCATGATCCACGGCTTACGCTTGAGATTAAATAACTTGCCGTTGCCACGTACGCAATTGCCAGAATGCTGACATATTGCAGTGTTGAACCAGACATCGATCTTTTCGCCGGTATAGCAGCGATAACCACCGTCCAGTAGATCCTGATCCATGACCTTCCCTCTCTCATCAGTATGGTTTTCGCAATAAGCATAGCCCGGAATCTTCATACAGCACCGGCAGTTTCAGTTTCCAGAGCCTCTCCCCCTATATAGCCAATTATTCTTACTCCCTTTGAATTACCTGCCTCATCAGAGATAATGCTTAAGAAATTTGTCACACAAGGAAGCTGATGAGACATTCATTGCCCTACCGCAAGTTACGCAAACGTCCGATGAAATTGAGTACCACAGTGATCTTAATGGTCAGCGCGGTGCTGTTCTCGGTGCTGTTGGTGGTGCATCTGATTTACTTCTCGCAAATCAGTGATATGACGCGAGACGGACTGGCCAACAAGGCACTGGCGGTGGCGCGTACCCTTGCCGATTCGCCGGAAATCCGTCAGGGCTTGCAGAAAAAACCGCAGGAGAGCGGGATCCAGGCCATCGCGGAAGCCGTGCGCAAACGTAACGATCTGCTGTTTATTGTCGTTACCGATATGCAAAGTCTTCGCTACTCGCATCCTGAAGCCCAACGTATTGGTCAGCCATTTAAAGGTGATGACATCCTTAAAGCGCTGAATGGCGAAGAAAATGTCGCTATCAATCGCGGTTTTCTGGCGCAGGCTTTACGCGTATTTACCCCCATCTATGATGAGAATAATAAACAGATTGGCGTGGTGGCGATCGGCCTTGAGTTAAGCCGCGTGACCCAACAGATCAATGACAGTCGCTGGAGCATTATCTGGTCGGTGTTATTTGGCATGCTGGTCGGCCTCATCGGAACCTGCATTCTGGTTAAGGTGCTGAAAAAAATCCTTTTCGGCCTGGAACCCTACGAAATATCCACACTGTTTGAGCAACGCCAGGCCATGTTGCAGTCTATCAAAGAAGGCGTCGTTGCCGTGGACGATCGCGGCGAAGTCACGCTGATCAACGATGCCGCACAAGAATTGCTGAATTACCGTAAGTCGCAGGACGATGAGAAACTATCGACGCTAAGCCACTCGTGGTCACAGGTAGTAGATGTCTCGGAAGTGTTACGCGACGGTACGCCGCGCCGCGACGAAGAGATTACCGTCAAAGATCGGCTATTACTGATCAACACCGTTCCGGTGCGCAGTAATGGCGTTATCATCGGTGCCATTTCAACCTTCAGGGATAAAACTGAAGTACGTAAACTGATGCAGCGACTGGATGGTCTGGTCAACTATGCTGACGCACTTCGTGAACGATCCCACGAATTTATGAATAAATTGCACGTGATTCTCGGATTATTGCATCTGAAGAGTTATAAGCAGTTGGAAGATTACATTCTCAAAACAGCCAATAACTATCAGGAAGAGATTGGCTCTCTGTTGGGCAAGATCAAATCGCCGGTTATCGCTGGTTTTTTAATCAGCAAGATTAACCGCGCGACCGATTTAGGCCATACGCTGATTTTAAACAGCGAAAGCCAGTTACCCGACAGCGGCAGTGAAGACCAGGTCGCGACGCTGATTACCACGTTGGGAAATCTGATAGAAAACGCGCTGGAGGCATTAGGGCCGGAACCCGGAGGCGAAATTAGCGTAACATTGCACTACCGTCACGGCTGGCTGCACTGTGAAGTTAACGATGATGGACCGGGGATCGCACCCGACAAAATCGATCACATTTTTGACAAAGGTGTCTCGACAAAAGGAAGCGAACGAGGCGTCGGTTTAGCTCTTGTCAAACAACAGGTAGAAAATCTCGACGGCAGTATCGCCGTAGAATCGGAACCCGGGATTTTCACACAATTTTTTGTCCAGATACCCTGGGACGGGGAGAAGTCGAGCAAATGATCAATGTATTAATTATCGATGACGACGCAATGGTGGCGGAGCTGAATCGCCGATACGTGGCGCAGATCCCAGGCTTTCAATGCTGCGGAACGGCCTCGACACTGGAAAAAGCCAAAGAGATAATTTTCAACAGCGACACGTCTATTGACCTGATATTGCTCGATATCTATATGCAGAAGGAGAACGGGCTCGATTTACTTCCGGTACTGCATAACGCTCGCTGCAAAAGCGATGTGATAGTCATCTCTTCCGCCGCCGATGCCGCGACGATTAAAGATTCGCTGCATTACGGCGTTGTTGATTACCTGATAAAACCCTTCCAGGCATCACGCTTTGAAGAGGCACTCACCGGCTGGCGACAAAAGAAAATGGCACTGGAAAAACATCAGTATTATGACCAGGCCGAGCTGGATCAGCTAATCCACGGCAGCAGCTCCAACGAGCAGGATCCTCGTCGCTTGCCAAAAGGCTTAACGCCGCAGACGTTACGCACGCTGTGCCAGTGGATTGACGCGCATCAGGACTATGAGTTTTCAACCGACGAGTTGGCCAACGAGGTGAACATCTCGCGCGTTTCCTGCCGCAAGTACCTGATCTGGCTGGTCAACTGCCACATCTTATTTACCAGCATCCATTATGGCGTCACAGGTCGTCCGGTTTACCGTTACCGTATTCAAGCGGAACATTACTCATTACTGAAACAATATTGCCAATAACGCACCATTGGTTATCCGCAAGTAACAATTATTGCAGTAATGCAAAAGAGCACTGGCACAAGTTACATCGTCCATCAGTAAAACTTGTGCCAGATCAAATATAATTATCCCCTTCTCATTTCATCGATTTAATATTCTTTAGGATAAATAGTGTTTTTAATTTCAAAACGCTAACAAAAGTTAATTAACTATTATGTCACCCGCATTATGTGTATTTTTACCCATAAATGGGTAGATCAGAATAATCTACAACCGCCATTAGAACAAAAAATATACCAATAAATATCAATAAGATAGTAGAAAACAAACTATTAACATCTGCGCAGCACAAACTATAACCCCATCGCCAGAGAGTATTTTTCTCTGAAAAAGTCGCTTATCACAGTGTATTAATTTATTGCTGCCTGAATCAGCCAATATTCACTGTGAAGTAATTACTCAGGCCAGTAACGACCAAAAGGATATTAGTCAGGCTCTGAAAAAAGTTCATACAAACAGAACGAGACTGCGTTCTATTCAGTAGAAATTTAAATGGGATTATCGCGAGGGTTCACAAATGTTATTTACTATCCAACTTATCATAATATTGATATGTCTGTTCTATGGCGCCAGAAAGGGCGGTATCGCGCTAGGTTTATTAGGCGGTATCGGCCTCGTCATTCTGGTGTTCGTCTTCCATCTTCAGCCAGGTAAACCACCGGTTGATGTTATGCTGGTTATCATCGCGGTGGTGGCGGCATCGGCCACGTTGCAAGCCTCGGGCGGCCTTGACGTCATGCTGCAAATTGCCGAGAAACTGCTGCGCCGCAATCCGAAATATGTCTCCATTGTCGCGCCGTTTGTTACCTGTACGCTGACCATTCTTTGCGGTACAGGTCACGTGGTTTACACCATCCTGCCAATCATCTACGACGTGGCAATTAAGAACAATATCCGTCCGGAACGTCCGATGGCGGCAAGTTCTATCGGTGCACAGATGGGGATTATCGCCAGTCCGGTGTCGGTTGCGGTAGTATCACTGGTCGCAATGCTGGGTAACGTTACCTTTGATGGTCGTCACCTTGAGTTCCTCGACCTGCTGGCAATCACCATTCCATCGACGTTACTCGGTATCCTGGCGATCGGTATTTTCAGTTGGTTCCGCGGTAAAGATCTGGATAAAGACGAAGAGTTCCAGAAATTCATCTCTGTTCCAGAAAACCGTGAGTACGTTTACGGTGACACCGCGACGCTGCTGGATAAAAAACTGCCGAAAAGCAACTGGCTGGCAATGTGGATCTTCCTCGGGGCAATTGCCGTGGTCGCACTTCTCGGTGCTGATTCGGACCTGCGTCCGTCCTTCGGCGGCAAACCGCTGTCGATGGTGCTGGTTATTCAAATGTTTATGCTGCTAACCGGCGCACTGATTATTATCCTGACCAAAACCAATCCCGCGTCTATCTCAAAAAACGAAGTCTTCCGTTCCGGTATGATCGCCATCGTGGCGGTGTACGGTATCGCATGGATGGCAGAAACCATGTTCGGTGCGCATATGTCTGAAATTCAGGGCGTACTGGGCGAAATGGTGAAAGAGTATCCGTGGGCCTATGCCATTGTTCTGCTGCTGGTTTCCAAGTTTGTAAACTCCCAGGCCGCGGCGCTGGCGGCGATTGTTCCTGTCGCACTGGCGATTGGCGTTGACCCGGCTTACATCGTGGCTTCAGCACCGGCTTGCTACGGTTATTACATCCTGCCGACCTATCCGAGCGATCTGGCAGCGATTCAGTTTGACCGTTCCGGCACCACCCACATCGGTCGCTTCGTCATCAACCACAGCTTTATTCTGCCAGGGTTGATTGGCGTGAGCGTATCTTGCGTCTTTGGCTGGATCTTCGCCGCGATGTACGGGTTCTTATAAATGCACTTTGCGTGCCGCCCGTCGCTGTGCGGCACGCCATTTTCGTATAACAAATACAGAGTTACAGGCTGGAAGCTATGTCAAACAAACCATTTATCTACCAGGCGCCTTTCCCGATGGGGAAAGACAACACCGAATACTATCTGCTCACTTCCGATTACGTTAGCGTTGCCGAATTCAATGGCGAAACCATCCTGAAAGTGGAACCAGAAGCCCTGACCCTGCTGGCGCAGCAAGCCTTCCACGACGCCTCTTTCATGCTCCGCCCGGCACACCAGAAACAGGTTGCTTCTATTCTTCACGACCCAGAAGCCAGCGAGAACGATAAATACGTGGCGCTGCAATTCTTGAGAAACTCCGAAATCGCTGCTAAAGGCGTGCTACCGACCTGCCAGGATACCGGCACCGCGATCATTGTTGGTAAAAAAGGTCAGCGCGTATGGACCGGTGGCGGTGATGAAGAAGCGCTGTCGAAAGGCGTGTACAACACCTATATCGAAGATAACCTGCGCTACTCGCAAAACGCGGCGCTGGACATGTACAAAGAGGTCAACACCGGCACTAACCTGCCTGCGCAAATCGACCTGTACGCGGTAGATGGCGATGAATATAAATTCCTCTGCGTCGCCAAAGGCGGCGGTTCTGCCAACAAAACGTATCTCTACCAGGAAACCAAAGCCCTGCTGACTCCGGGTAAACTGAAAAACTTCCTCGTCGAGAAAATGCGCACCCTCGGTACCGCAGCCTGCCCGCCGTACCATATCGCGTTTGTGATTGGCGGCACTTCTGCGGAAACCAACCTGAAAACTGTCAAGTTAGCAAGCGCTCACTATTACGATGAACTGCCGACCGAAGGGAACGAACACGGTCAGGCGTTCCGCGATGTCCAGCTGGAACAGGAACTGCTGGAAGAAGCTCAGAAACTCGGCCTCGGCGCGCAATTTGGCGGTAAATATTTTGCTCACGATATCCGCGTAATCCGCCTGCCGCGTCACGGCGCTTCCTGCCCGGTCGGTATGGGCGTTTCCTGTTCCGCTGACCGTAACATCAAAGCGAAAATTAACCGCGAAGGTATCTGGATCGAAAAACTGGAACACAACCCAGGCCAGTACATTCCGGAAGAACTGCGCCAGGCGGGTGAAGGCGAAGCGGTGAAAGTTGACCTTAACCGCCCGATGAAAGAGATTCTCGCCCAGCTTTCGCAATATCCGGTTTCCACTCGTTTGTCGCTCACCGGCACCATTATCGTGGGTCGCGATATTGCGCACGCCAAGCTGAAAGAGCTGATTGACGCCGGTAAAGAACTGCCGCAGTACATCAAAGATCACCCGATCTACTACGCGGGTCCGGCGAAAACCCCTGCCGGTTATCCATCAGGTTCACTTGGCCCAACCACCGCAGGTCGTATGGACTCCTACGTGGATCTGCTGCAATCCCACGGCGGCAGCATGATCATGCTGGCGAAAGGTAACCGCAGTCAGCAGGTTACCGACGCGTGTCATAAACACGGCGGCTTCTACCTCGGTAGCATCGGTGGTCCGGCGGCGGTACTGGCGCAGCAGAGCATCAAGCATCTGGAATGTGTCGCTTATCCGGAGCTGGGTATGGAAGCTATCTGGAAAATCGAAGTAGAAGATTTCCCGGCGTTTATCCTGGTCGATGACAAAGGCAACGACTTCTTCCAGCAGATCGTCAACAAACAGTGCGCGAACTGCACTAAGTAACCTCTTCGGCCCAGCGCCTGGCAGCATGCTGCCAGGTGATCCCCCTGGGCCACCTCTTTTGCGATTGTAATTTCACGCTTGCTGGTGAATAGTCAGTATTTTCCCTGACTTGCGAACTCACCATGATCCGCACACTTAAGCCGTTAATTCTTAACACCGGCGCACTGGCGCTAACGTTAATCCTGATTTATACCGGCATTTCGGCCCATGACAAACTCACCTGGCTGATGGAAGTGACACCGGTGATTATCGTCGTGCCGCTACTGCTTGCCACCGCCAGACGTTACCCGTTAACGCCGCTGCTCTATACGCTCATCTTCTTTCACGCCATCATCCTGATGGTCGGCGGGCAGTACACCTATGCGAAAGTCCCCATCGGTTTTGACGTGCAGGAATGGTTAGGGTTGAGCCGTAATCCGTATGACAAGCTGGGGCATTTTTTCCAGGGGCTGGTGCCTGCACTGGTGGCACGAGAAATTCTCGTGCGCGGGATGTACGTGCGCGGACGTAAAATGGTGGCGTTCCTGGTCTGCTGCGTAGCGCTGGCGATAAGCGCCATGTATGAGTTGATCGAGTGGTGGGCGGCACTGGCGATGGGCCAGGGAGCGGATGATTTTCTCGGTACGCAGGGCGACCAGTGGGACACGCAATCCGATATGTTCTGTGCGTTGCTTGGCGCATTAACGACAGTGATATTGCTCGCTCGTCTTCACTGCCGCCAGTTACGGCGCTATGGCTTAATCACCAGAGCGCCGGACGCTATTACACCTTAGAGGTGCAACCAGCCAGGTAGCCAGTCGCCGTGAGCGGTAATCAGGTCGTCAACCAGGGCATAAATTTCGTCAATGCCCAGCACGGCGGCGGTGTGCGGGTCCATCATTGCGGCGTGGTAAACACGGTCACGATTTTCGGTGAGAATGGCTTCAGTCAGCAGCGTCTGTACGTTGATGTTGGTTTGCATCAGGGCGGCCAGATGCGAAGGTAGCGTACCGACTTTGGTCGGCTGAATGCCATTAGCATCAACCAGACAGGCTACTTCCACGCAACATCCTTGTGGCAGGTTATCAATCAAACCATCGTTACGGACGTTGCCGTAAATCACACTCGGCTCACCGGTCCAGATAGCGTTCATGATTGTGCTGGCATATTCCCGCGACGGTTTAATATCAATCCGGGAGGCGTTCTTATACTCCTCCAGCTCTTTATGCCAGTTCGCCAACTGTTCAACACAGCGTTTCGGGTACTCATCCAGCGGCACTTTATAACGCTCAATCAAATCCTCACGACCTGGCTTAATAAACCACGGCGTGTATTCGGCAAAATGTTCTGACGACTCCGTGACGAAGTAGCCCAGCTTTTTGAACATTTCATAGCGCACAATATTCTGGCAGCGAGTATTACCATGAATATTCGGTTTCGGTGCCTGGCCTGCGTCATACGCTGCCAGCAGTTCCGGGTAGAGATTCACGTAACTGCCGTCTGCGGTTTTGCGCTCCAGCTCCAGGTAGAACGCCATATGGTTGATACCTGCGCAACGATAACGCAGCGTGGACGGATCGATATTCAGGTCGCGGGCCAGCTCTTCCGCCGTTCCCTGCACCGAATGGCACAGCCCCACCTGTTTGATATGCGGATAGCGGGCATACATCGCCCAGGTATTCATCGCCATCGGGTTAACGTAATTGAGCATGGTGGCATCGGGGCAAACTTCCGTCATGTCCTCGCAAATCTGCCACAAGTGCGGAATGGTACGTAGCGCACGCATAATGCCGCCCGGCCCCAGCGTATCGGCAATGGTTTGTTCCAGACCGTGGCGCTTACAGACCTCAAAATCAGTCACTGTGCAGGGTTCATAACCGCCAATCTGAAACGCCACCACCACAAAATCGGCGCCCTGTAAGGCTTCTTTCTGTTCGCTGTGGCAGGTGATTTTGCCGCTGGCCCCTGCTGAATCCATCAGCTTGCGCACCACAATGTGCGACTCTTCCAGCCGTGTGGGATCAATGTCCATCAGAGCGATATGCGCCGTTTTCAGCGCCTCACGCTGAAACACATCACCAAGAATATTTTTAACGAAAATTGTCGAACCAGCGCCGATAAATGTAATTTTGGGTGCAGACATCATTCAGATCTCCAGGCTTGCTTGAATGTCTTCATCATGGCAGGCGATACCACAGAAAACTTCCGGCTTCCCCGTCGAGCATTCCCATAAACTCAGATCCTGAGTGAAGCATCAGTAAATCTGAGTTTATGGGAATAAATTAACTGAAAAGCAGAGATTTCGGCCTCCTTATGCTAGGACGGTCCCCGCGTCCCTCTGGGAAGAGGGTGAAAACCGTGCTCCCATTCGCAGTCATCCTCCCCCACTCATGTCATAATTCTGATAATCCAGGAAAGAGAGCCATCCATGAATACTGATAACTTTATGTGCAGCAGCGATGAAAAGCAGACCCGCAGCCCGCTATCACTGTACTCAGAATATCAGCGAATGGAGATTGAGTTTCGCGCACCGCATATCATGCCCACCAGCCACTGGCATGGTCAGGTCGAAGTGAATGTGCCTTTCGATGGCGATGTGGAATATCTGATCAACAATGAAAAAGTGAAGATCAATCAGGGGCATATCACGCTGTTCTGGGCCTGTACGCCACATCAGCTAACAGATACCGGAACCTGTCAGAGCATGGCAATTTTTAATTTACCGATGCATCTGTTTCTCTCCTGGCCGCTGGATAAAGACCTTATAAACCACGTCACTCACGGTATGGTGATCAAATCACTGGCGACACAGCAGCTTAGTCCGTTTGAAGTGCGTCGCTGGCAGCAGGAACTCAACAGCCCAAACGAGCAAATTCGCCAACTTGCTATTGATGAAATTGGCCTGATGCTCAAGCGATTTAGTCTCTCTGGCTGGGAGCCAGTTCTGGTCAATAAAACCTCGCCTACGCACAAAAACAGCGTCTCGCGTCATGCACAGTTTTATGTCAGCCAGATGTTGGGCTTTATTGCAGAAAACTATGATCAAGCGCTAACCATTAACGACGTGGCCGAGCACGTCAAACTTAACGCCAACTATGCGATGGGGATCTTCCAGCGGGTCATGCAATTGACGATGAAACAGTACATTACGGCGATGCGCATCAACCACGTTCGCGCGTTACTGAGCGATACCGATAAAAGTATTCTCGATATTGCCCTGACAGCAGGCTTTCGTTCGAGCAGCCGCTTTTACAGCACGTTCGGCAAATATGTCGGCATGTCGCCGCAAAAATACCGCAAACTTAGCCAACAACACCGCCAGACGCTTCCCGGATAAAGATGATATCAGTATCAGCCAAAAAAATAGTTTAGCTGTCGATAATAAGCAGTGAAAACAACTTTAGAAATCAATGTAATTGTTTGTTTATAAAAATAAAAAAAACAAAAGCGACTGTTTTTTACTCGCTTTACAGCCTGAAATACCCAGAAGATACTTGCCCGCAACGAAGATTCCTTCATAACCGGGTAAGCAATGATGAAAGTATTAATTGTTGAAAGCGAGTTTCTCCATCAGGACACCTGGGTCGGTAACGCCGTTGAGCGTCTGGCGAATGCCTTAAGCCAGCAAAATGTCACTGTCATTAAATCAACCTCATTTGATGACGGCTTTGCCATTCTCTCTTCAAATGAGGCCATTGATTGTCTGATGTTCAGCTATCAAATGGAACATCCGGACGAACATCAAAACGTCAGAGAATTGATCGGTAAGCTTCACGAACGCCAGCAAAATGTGCCGGTATTCCTGTTAGGCGATCGGGAAAAAGCCCTCGCCGCAATGGATCGCGACCTGCTGGAGCTTGTCGATGAATTCGCCTGGATTCTGGAAGATACCGCCGACTTTATCGCCGGACGCGCCGTTGCCGCGATGACCCGCTACCGCCAGCAACTGTTGCCGCCACTGTTCAGCGCGCTGATGAAATATAGCGACATCCACGAGTATTCCTGGGCTGCACCGGGCCACCAGGGCGGCGTTGGCTTCACCAAAACGCCAGCCGGACGTTTCTACCATGACTATTATGGTGAAAATCTGTTCCGTACCGACATGGGTATCGAAAGAACTTCCCTCGGTTCTTTACTTGACCATACTGGCGCATTTGGCGAAAGTGAAAAATATGCCGCGCGCGTATTTGGCGCCGATCGTTCCTGGTCAGTCGTCGTCGGGACTTCCGGCTCTAACCGCACTATCATGCAGGCTTGCATGACCGATAACGATGTGGTGGTCGTTGACCGTAACTGCCACAAATCCATCGAACAAGGCTTAATGCTGACTGGCGCGAAACCGGTCTACATGGTGCCAAGCCGCAACCGCTACGGCATTATCGGGCCAATCTACCCGCAGGAAATGCAGCCTGAAACTTTACAGAAGAAAATCAGCGAAAGCCCGCTGACCAAAGATAAAGTTGGGCAAAAACCCTCTTACTGCGTGGTCACCAACTGCACCTACGACGGCGTATGCTACAACGCCAAAGAAGCGCAGGATCTGCTGGAAAAAACCTCCGATCGTCTGCACTTCGACGAAGCCTGGTACGGTTATGCGCGCTTTAATCCGATCTATGCCGATCACTATGCCATGCGCGGTGAACCTGGCGATCATAACGGCCCAACCGTGTTCGCTACCCACTCCACTCACAAACTGCTGAATGCGCTGTCGCAGGCGTCTTACATTCATGTGCGCGAAGGCCGTGGCGCGATCAACTTCTCCCGCTTTAATCAGGCCTACATGATGCATGCCACCACTTCCCCGTTGTATGCCATCTGCGCATCCAACGACGTGGCGGTGTCGATGATGGACGGCAACAGCGGCCTGTCACTGACGCAGGAAGTGATCGACGAAGCGGTTGATTTCCGTCAGGCGATGGCGCGGCTGTATAAAGAGTTCACCGCTGACGGTAGCTGGTTCTTCAAACCGTGGAATAAAGAAGTGGTTACCGACCCGGAAACTGGCAAAACCTATGACTTTGCCGACGCGCCGAGCAAACTGCTGACCACCGTTCAGGACTGCTGGGTAATGCATCCAGGCGAAAGCTGGCACGGCTTCAAAGATATTCCGGATAACTGGAGTATGCTCGACCCGATTAAAGTCAGCATCCTCGCACCGGGGATGGGAGAAGACGGCGAACTGGAAGAGACTGGCGTACCTGCCGCACTGGTCACCGCCTGGCTTGGTCGTCACGGCATTGTGCCAACCCGCACCACTGACTTCCAGATTATGTTCCTGTTCTCTATGGGCGTAACCCGTGGGAAATGGGGAACTCTGGTTAACACACTTTGCTCTTTCAAACGCCACTACGACGCTAATACACCGCTGGCGCAGGTGATGCCGGAACTTGCTGAACAATATCCTGACACTTACGCGAATATGGGTATTCACGATCTGGGTGACAAAATGTTTGCCTGGCTGAAAGAAAACAACCCAGGCGCACGGTTGAACGAAGCCTATTCTGGCCTGCCGGTGGCTGAAATCACCCCGCGTGAAGCCTACAACGCGATTGTCGATAACAACGTCGAACTGGTATCCATTGAAAACCTGCCGGGACGTATTGCGGCGAACTCTGTCATCCCGTATCCGCCAGGAATCCCAATGCTGCTCTCTGGTGAAAACTTCGGCGATAAAAACAGTCCGCAGGTAAGCTATTTACGCTCACTACAATCCTGGGATCATCATTTCCCTGGTTTCGAACACGAAACTGAAGGTACCGAAATTATTGACGGTATTTACCATGTGATGTGTGTGAAAGCGTAACCACTATTCCGCTGAAGGCGTAATTGTTTTAATAACATTACGCCGCCTGGCCTGAGGCCTTTTGAGTATGGCAACGTTTTCATAAAAATTGCTGCAAACAAAAATGCCATACTTTTTGCGCGGTCCCACCCCGCGCTTTTTTTTGCCTGTTATTTACACTTTTTCAGCATGTAAAATTTTTTGTACATGAGAAATTACTATAAAAATTTGTAATATTAGTAAAACACGTTATTTTTATGCATGTTTTGATTCGTCATACAATTATATAACCATTTCCCCGTATCGCTCTTCCTGGCGAAAACGGGTCTTTTATTTGCATTCAGGAGTACATGTATGAGGATTTGCAGCGACCAACCTTGTATTGTTTTATTGACTGAAAAAGATGTCTGGTTAAGGGTGAATGGGAAAGAACCTATAAGCCTGAAGGCTAACCACATGGCGTTATTAAGTTGTGAAAATAATATTATTGATGTCTCCTCACTTAATAACACTTTGGTTGCGCATATTAGTCATAACATCATCAAAGATTACCTCCGTTTTCTGAATAAAGATCTCTCAAAAATACCCGTCTGGCAACGAAGCGCCACACCAGTCCTGGCCTTACCATGCCTGACACTGGACCTCTTTCGCGTCGCTGCTCAACATAGCATGATGCCCGCTGAAACAGAGTCAGAAAAAGAACGCACTCGTGCATTATTATTCACTGTGCTGTCACGCTTTCTCGACAGTAAAAAATTCCTTTCTCTTATGATGTATATGTTACGTAATTGTGTAAGTGATAGCGTTTATCAAATAATTGAAAGCGATATTCATAAAGACTGGAATCTTAGTATGGTAGCCAGCTGTTTATGTCTAAGCCCAAGCCTGTTAAAGAAAAAACTGAAAAGTGAAAACACCAGTTATAGCCAAATAATCACCACCTGCCGTATGCGTTATGCCGTAAATGAATTAATGATGGACGGCAAAAATATCTCACAGGTATCACAATCCTGCGGCTACAACAGCACTTCCTATTTTATATCTGTATTTAAAGACTTCTATGGTATGACGCCTCTCCATTATGTTAGTCAGCACAGAGAACGTTCTGTCGCCTGATTTATAACCTGAACGAAGAGCTATATTAATAACAGCATCAGCGATAACCCGGTTGAGGATAATTCAACGCGCGAGTGTAGGCGTATGATATGACGTAATTTATTGTCACGAAGCTCGCCTTCGCAGGAGTTTAATTATGTCTTCGGATGCTGACGCTCACAAAGTGGGCTTAATCCCCGTCACCCTGATGGTGTCGGGGAATATTATGGGGTCAGGGGTTTTTCTGTTACCTGCAAACCTGGCCTCGACAGGCGGGATAGCCATATATGGTTGGTTGGTGACGATTATCGGTGCGCTGGCTTTGTCGATGGTCTACGCCAAAATGTCTTTCCTTGATCCCAGCCCTGGCGGTTCATATGCCTACGCGCGCCGCTGCTTTGGCCCTTTCCTCGGGTATCAAACAAACGTTCTCTACTGGCTGGCCTGCTGGATCGGCAATATTGCCATGGTGGTCATTGGCGTGGGGTATTTAAGCTACTTCTTCCCTATCCTCAAAGATCCGTTGGTATTAACCATCACCTGCGTGGTGGTGCTGTGGATCTTCGTTCTGCTTAATATCGTCGGTCCAAAAATGATCACCCGCGTACAGGCTGTCGCCACTGTGCTGGCGCTGATCCCCATTGTCGGGATTGCAGTATTCGGCTGGTTCTGGTTCCACAGTGAAACGTATATGGCAGCCTGGAACGTGAGTGGGCAGGGTACTTTCGGTGCGATTCAAAGTACCTTAAACGTCACGTTGTGGTCGTTTATCGGGGTAGAAAGTGCTTCCGTTGCGGCGGGCGTAGTGAAAAACCCGAAACGCAACGTGCCTATCGCCACCATTGGCGGGGTGTTGATTGCCGCCGTCTGCTATGTGCTCTCGACCACTGCAATTATGGGGATGATCCCTAATGCCGCGCTGCGCGTTTCCGCCTCACCTTTTGGCGATGCAGCGCGGATGGCGCTAGGTGATACCGCTGGGGCCATTGTCTCCTTCTGCGCAGCGGCAGGTTGCTTAGGCTCGCTGGGCGGCTGGACACTACTGGCCGGGCAAACGGCGAAAGCAGCTGCCGATGACGGCCTGTTCCCCCCCATTTTTGCCCGCGTTAACAAAGCGGGAACCCCGGTTGCCGGGTTGATTATCGTTGGTATTCTGATGACTATCTTCCAGTTCAGTAGCATCTCGCCAAACGCCACCAAAGAGTTTGGTCTGGTGTCTTCCGTATCGGTAATCTTTACCCTCGTGCCTTATCTTTACACCTGTGCCGCTTTACTGCTTTTAGGTCACGGTCACTTTGGCAAAGCGCGCCCGGCGTACCTGACCATCACAACTATCGCCTTCCTTTACTGTATCTGGGCGGTGGTCGGTTCTGGCGCACAAGAGGTCATGTGGTCATTCGTCACTCTCATGGTGATCACAGCCATGTATGCGCTGAACTACAACCGGATGCATAAAAACCCCTATCCTTTAGATGCACCGATCAGTAAAGATTAAGTCCCCCTTAATCCCGCACACGCATAAGCCAACCTTAAGAACTTAAGGTTGGCTTAACTTTGCTTTGCGAACATATGCGCACTTTGTTCGATGGAAACACCGTGATGTTGAAGCGCCTTCTAAAAAGACCCTCTTTGAATTTACTCGCCTGGCTATTGCTGGCTGCTTTTTATATCTCTATCTGCCTGAATATTGCCTTTTTTAAACAAGTGTTGCAGGCGTTACCGCTGGATTCACTGCATAACGTACTGGTTTTCTTATCAATGCCAGTCGTCGCGTTTAGTGTGATGAATATTGTTCTGACACTAGGCTCTTTCTTATGGCTTAATCGCCCGCTGGCATGCCTGTTTATTCTGGTCGGCGCGTCGGCGCAATATTTCATCATGACCTATGGCATCGTCATCGACCGCTCGATGATTGCCAATATTATTGATACCACTCCGGCAGAAAGTTATGCGCTGATGACACCACAAATGTTATTAACGCTGGGGTTAAGCGGCGTACTTGCGGCGCTGATAGCCTGCTGGATCAAAATTAAACCCGCCAACTCACGCCTGCGCAGCGTTCTTTTCCGTGGGGCTAATATCCTGATTTCTGTGCTGCTGATTCTGCTGGTTGCCGCGCTGTTTTATAAAGACTACGCCTCGCTGTTTCGCAACAACAAAGAGCTGGTGAAGTCCTTAAGCCCGTCTAACAGCATTGTCGCCAGCTGGTCATGGTATTCCCACCAGCGACTGGCAAATCTGCCGCTGGTGCGCATTGGTGAGGATGCTCACCGCGCCCCGTCAATGCAAAATGAGAAACGTAAAAATCTGACCATTTTGATCGTCGGTGAAACTTCGCGGGCGGAGAACTTCTCGCTCAACGGTTACCCGCGTGAAACTAACCCACGGCTGGCGAAAGATAACGTGGTCTATTTCCCCAATACCGCGTCTTGCGGCACAGCAACGGCAGTTTCAGTGCCATGCATGTTCTCGGATATGCCGCGTGAGCATTACAAGGAAGAACTGGCGCAGCATCAGGAAGGTGTTCTGGATATCATCCAACGGGCGGGCATTAATGTACTGTGGAATGATAACGATGGCGGCTGTAAAGGCGTCTGCGACCGCGTGCCTCACCAGAACGTCACTGCGCTGAACTTGCCTGGTCAGTGCATCAACGGCGAATGCTATGACGAGGTGCTGTTCCACGGGCTGGAAGAGTACATCAATAATCTGCAAGGTGATGGCGTGATTGTCTTACACACCATCGGCAGCCACGGTCCGACCTATTACAACCGGTATCCGCCGCAGTTCAGGAAATTTACCCCCACTTGCGACACCAACGAGATCCAAACCTGCTCGAAAGAACAACTGGTGAACACTTACGACAACACACTGGTCTACGTCGACTATATTGTTGATAAAGCGATTAATCTGCTGAAAGAACATCAGGATAAATTTACCACCAGCCTGGTTTATCTTTCTGATCACGGTGAATCGTTAGGTGAAAATGGCATCTATCTGCACGGCCTGCCATATGCCATCGCCCCGGATAGCCAAAAACAGGTGCCAATGCTGCTGTGGCTGTCAGAGGATTATCAAAAGCGGTATCAGGTTGACCAGAACTGCCTGCAAAAACAGGCGCAAACGCAGCACTATTCACAAGACAATTTATTCTCAACGCTGTTGGGATTAACCGGTGTTGAGACGAAGTATTACCAGGCCGCGGATGATATTCTGCAAACTTGCAGGAGAGTGAGTGAATGAAAATTCTGATTGTTGAAGATGATACGCTGTTATTGCAGGGCCTGATTCTGGCGGCACAAACGGAAGGCTACGCCTGCGACGGCGTCACGACCGCGCGGATGGCGGAACAAAGCCTTGAAGCCGGTCATTACAGCCTGGTGGTACTGGATTTAGGGTTACCCGACGAAGATGGACTGCATTTTCTCGCCCGTATCCGGCAGAAAAAATACACCCTGCCGGTGCTGATCCTCACCGCCCGCGACACTCTGACCGACAAAATCGCCGGGCTGGATGTCGGGGCTGACGACTATCTGGTGAAGCCTTTTGCGCTGGAAGAGTTACACGCCCGCATCCGCGCCCTGCTGCGACGCCATAATAATCAGGGCGAAAGTGAGCTGATTGTTGGCAACCTGACGCTGAATATGGGGCGCCGTCAGGTATGGATGGGCGGTGAAGAACTGATTTTGACGCCGAAAGAATATGCTCTGCTGTCGCGGTTGATGCTCAAAGCAGGCAGTCCGGTACATCGGGAAATTCTCTACAACGACATCTATAACTGGGATAACGAACCCTCGACCAACACCCTGGAAGTGCATATCCACAACCTGCGCGATAAAGTGGGTAAGTCGCGCATCCGTACCGTACGCGGTTTTGGCTATATGCTGGTCGTAAATGAGGAGAACTAATTGAATCTGATGCGTTTTTTGCGTCGTCCAATATCGCTACGTCAGCGGCTAATATTGACCATCGGGGCCATTCTGCTGGTGTTTGAGCTGATCAGCGTCTTCTGGCTATGGCATGAGAGTACCGAGCAGATTCAGCTATTTGAGCAGGCGTTACGCGACAATCGCAACAACGATCGCCACATCATGCGTGAGATCCGCGAAGCGGTTGCCAGCCTGATTGTCCCCGGCGTATTTATGGTCAGCCTGACGCTATTCATCTGCTATCAGGCGGTACGGCGCATCACCCGTCCGCTGGCGGAGTTGCAAAAAGAGCTGGAAGCGCGTACCGCCGACAACTTAACGCCCATTGCCATTCACAGTGCCACTCTCGAAATCGAATCGGTGGTTTCGGCTTTGAACGATCTGGTATCTCGCCTGACCAGCACGCTGGATAACGAACGGTTGTTTACCGCTGACGTCGCTCACGAACTGCGAACGCCGCTGGCGGGGGTACGTTTGCATCTGGAGTTGATGGCGAAAACGCATCACATTGATGTAGCACCGTTAGTGGCGCGGCTTGATCAGATGATGGAGAGCGTCTCCCAGTTGTTACAACTGGCGCGTGCGGGTCAGTCATTTTCATCCGGTAATTATCAGCATGTAAAACTGCTGGAAGATGTCATTCTGCCCTCGTATGACGAGTTAAGTACCATGCTCGACCAGCGTCAGCAAACCTTGCTGTTGCCAGAAAGCGCAGCCGACATCACCGTCCCGGGCGATGCTACCCTGCTGCGGATGCTATTGCGAAACCTGGTGGAAAACGCCCATCGTTACAGCCCACAAGGCAGCAACATTATGATTAAGCTGCAAGAAGATGGCGGTGCGGTAATGGCGGTTGAAGATGAAGGGCCAGGTATTGATGAGAGTAAATGCGGGGAGTTAAGCAAAGCGTTTGTACGAATGGACAGCCGTTATGGCGGAATTGGTCTGGGATTAAGTATTGTCAGCCGCATCACGCAGTTACATCACGGGCAGTTTTTCCTGCAAAACCGGGAAGAAACCTCCGGCACGCGTGCCTGGGTACGGCTGAAGAAAGATCAGTACGTGGCAAACCAGATATAAAGAAAGCTGCTGACTACCAGCACGCTGAACACGGTAGTTAAACGTTCATAAATACGGTTTTTCATTGCACTCTCCTCCGTTAACCTGGAGGAGAGTATGCGCGTCAGAGATTAAGTGAACCTTAAGAGTTAGGTTGCAGGCCTGATAAGACAGCGTCGCAGCAGGCCATCCATTTCAGATTACTCATCAATACGCGGATGTTGCTGCACCAGGCGAGAACGTTTCGCCTGCAAATCGGCAATCTCGTGGTCAATATCCTCGATTTTTTGCTCAATATTATCGTAATGCTCGACGAGAATTTCCTTCGCTTCCTGTAAATCTGACGCCGCTGGCGTCGCACCTTTCAATGGCTGATTCGCCGTCTCTTTCATGGTTACACCGGTGATTAAACCAACCACCGCCACGACCATCAGATAATAGGCGGGCATCATCAGATCCTGCGAGCTTTCTACCAGCCAGGCCGCCAGCGTTGGCGTCAGACCGGCAATCAGCACCGAAATATTAAATGCCGCCGCCAGCGCGCTGTAACGGATATGCGTCGGGAACATCGCTGGCAGCGTTGAGGCCATAACACCCGTAAAGCAGTTAAGGATCACTGCCAGCATCAACAACCCGGCGAAAATCAGGCCGATGATATTACTGTTAATCAGGATGAACGCCGGGATCGCCAGCGCAAACAGCGCAACACTACCGAGGATCACAAACGGACGACGGCCAAAACGGTCACTTAGCAGCCCCATCACCGGTTGCACAAACAGCATACCAATCATAATGGCGATGATAATCAGCACTCCGTGGTCTTCGGAGTAGTGCAGGTTATGCGACAAATAACTCGGCATATAGGTCAGCAGCATGTAGTAAGTGACGTTGGTGGCAATCACCAGGCCAATACACGTCAACAGGCTGCGCCAGTGTTTGGTAGCAATCTCTTTAAACGAGACTTTCGGACCATCCTGCAGACCTTCCCGGTCGCCCTGCTCCAGTTTCTCAACATGTTGCTGGAAAGCAGGCGTCTCTTCCAGCGCATGGCGCAAGTAAAGCCCGATAATCCCTAAAGGCAGAGCGATAAAGAACGGAATACGCCAGCCCCAGTCGAGGAAGTTTTCTTCACCGACGATGGTCGAAATTAACACCACCACGCCCGCACCCAGCACAAACCCGGCAATAGAGCCGAAATCCAGCCAACTGCCCATAAAGCCGCGTTTACGGTCAGGGGAGTATTCCGCAACAAATATCGACGCCCCGGTATATTCGCCCCCCACCGAGAATCCTTGCGCCATCTTACAGATCAACAACAGAATCGGAGCCCAAATACCAATAGAGGCGTAGGACGGTATTAAGCCAATACAGAACGTACTGATCGACATAATCACAATGGTGATCGCAAGGATCTTCTGGCGACCATATTTATCGCCCAACATACCGAAGAAGAGCCCGCCAAGCGGTCTAATCAGAAAGGGAACGGAGAAGGTGGCAAGTGCAGCAACCATCTGCACGCTGGGGTCAGCCCCCGGGAAAAAGACCTTACCTAACGCGTAGGCAACAAAACCATAAACACCAAAATCAAACCATTCCATTGCATTACCCAGCGATGCTGCGGTAATGGCTTTGCGCAGTTTACCGTCATCAATAATAGTGACGTCACGAAGGGTAATCGGTTTTACTTTTTTCCTTTTCAGCATAGCTTTCCTCGCAGAGTAAGCCCATTTCCGCACACGTCAGGCAAATAACGTGGCGCCCGCAAAAGGGAAGCGGGAATTGCAGGGTGCAATCTCTGTAACAAGCGTAGCGGGTTTACTTACACGTTCCGATTAAGAATTGTACAACCAAACCAGTTGACGCCTGAATTGGGCAGTTAATGACCTTTTTACCCTACCAGCGTTTAAATTTGTGATCAACTTCACATATGAATTTCGTTAAACACTCACCAATGTAACTGATTATTTACACGTGATTTACAGAGAAGATTTCCTCGACCATGGCCTCCACCAGACGTTGTGCTGAACAGAGCCGTGGCATCCCTACCGCGACAGTTTGCCAACGTTGGGTCACCGACCAGCAAACGGGCTGTTTATCTGCATCGGACCACTTACCCAACCAACCTAAAAAGTCAGCATGTTCCCCACCGCTTAGAGCTGTAGATGATGTGAACCACTTGTGGTAATAATGACGAGTAGTCGGTGCCGCGTTGATACTTTCAGCCAGATATTGCGTCGCTTTCACGCGCAAATCATCAAGCAACAACGCTGCCGCTTGCGGACTTCCCAGACGGCAGGCATCGCCAAACGCCCCCCAACGCAGTTCTTCCAGAACGATGAAACAACGTCCAGGCAGCGACCAACTGTCATACGCACCGGCATGCCAGCGAGTAAAAATTTGCTCGCTCTGTTCGCCCGCCTGCACCAGTAACCCTCGTTGCGTTAAGGCTTTTTCCTTCCAGTGACAACGAGCGGAAAACCACTCATATAAAGCAGTAATTTGCTGCTGGAGTTCCGGGAAAGCGGATTGTGGGCGGAGATCCCTTTTTTGCAGTAACGCCATATATTGTGCGATCTGTGTCAACGCCAGATGACCGGGGTCAAGCATTGCCGCCAGTTTTTCCACCAATGCCAGGCGTAGACTAAGCGGCGCATTTAACATTCCGGCATTCGCCCACGTCTGAAGCTGTGTGCGAGCAAGGATCTCCTGCATCAGTCGTTCACGAAACTGCTGCTGATGGGCTTGCGGATGGCGGGTATCATCGCCCAGCGCCAGATCCACTAAAAAGCGGGGATGAACCGACTCCAGCACGCGACCGGGGCCGTCCAGTAACGTCTTTGTCAATACTGTTCTGCCGTGAAAAGGGTTTGAATATCATCGCGTAACAACTGAGAGTCCGTATAAATCCAGCCGTGCGTTGTTGCAGTCTGCTGCAATTGCTGCTGCATAATTTTCACCACGGATTCATTTTGCTGTCGCAAAGCCAGACTTTCGCGTAAACGCGTGTGTAATTCCGTCAAACATACAGCGAAATCAGCGAAAAATGTGCTCATTCCTGCCGTGACAGAATCATCGACCTGAACCGCTAAAACTTTAGCCATTTGTTGGCAATAGAGGTCAATTTCTTCGGTTAACGTACGTTGTAGCACACTGTAATCAACGGTCTTCGTCGGGGATTTCTCACTACTCCGTCCCCAGTCTGGTTGATTCAACCAGCGCGAGAAAGTCTCACGTACAACACCTAAACGGGTGACCTGCTCATCCGGTATTTCCTGGAGTGATATTGCATCGCTGAATAGCTGACGAGTATTGAAGTGGGGAACCACACTGCGAAAAACAGGAAACTCAAATCCAGGGCGAAACCCAGACTCACTCAATGCCACTTTAACCCGTTGTTCAATGGGTCGAATAACATCGGTTAGTACCCGGCAAAGGGTGGATTCCAGTTCAGCAAAACGCAGCGTGAAATCCCGGCTGATTTGGGTCTGTGCCGTCTGTAGCAGTGTCTCGCAGCGAGTACGAATCTCGCTTAATGGCCACGAATCATGTTGAAACAGCACGGCTAACTGGGCATTCACCTGCTCTTGCTGCTGACGCAAAAAGTCGTTGGCTGATGCCAGGGCCAGCTCTATTTCATGTTGAATCTCACCGCTCACCTGCGTCTGATTGAGTTGCAATAGCTGCAAATTTTCTTCGAGTTGGTGGATATTTTGCCGCAATAGCTCGCAGGCGACAGTCAGGCCGTGGGCGCGAAAATCAAGGTACTCCCGCGCCTGCTGGGCGTAATTCAACAATTTATGCGAGGCAGAACGCAGAGCGTACAACGACGCGTTGGCATACGCGGCATGAAGCAACGCCTGCACCGGCTGTTCGAATAACGAGTCTTCCCACAATTGCTCAACTGCATGGCGAATATGGTCGATATCCTCCAGATCCGCGTTACACCAGCGCCTGCCGAGCGCCGCATGAGCAAAATCCTCCACCCAGCGTTGCTGTTGAGGATCGGGCAACCTGCCGCTGCTAGCTAACTCATGGCGCGCCCGATTCGCCAGATAGCCCCACATCGACGATACCGGAAATATCTGCCCTGGCGTAACACAGCCTTTCATCAACGTCCCGGAAATCAGCGCCCGCACCTGTTCGGCATCGTCGCTGTTACGATCCTGCTGATCGAATTTATTGACCAATACATACAGCGGTACTGACTTGCCGACGGCCATAACCGCCGCGCGCACCTCTTCATCGGAGATCGATTTCAGTTGCGTATAATCCATCACCGCCAGCACCGCAGAAGCACGCGCCAGCTGCTCATTAAGCATTTTTTGCAGATGTGGTTGCCCGGCTTCGTTTGGCCCGGGAGTATCCAGTAATGTTAACTGCCCCGGATAACTTTCCAGCCCCGCCAGATGGACGAACTCCACTTCAATCACCGGAATATGTTCAATGGCGGCGTAAGCAGAAAAAGGAAAATCAACGTCCAGCGCTTTCGCCATGCGCACCAAATCATTCAAACTTTTCAGACAATGAAAAATAGGCTGGGCGCCCAGGTAATATTTTTCGAAAGCGACGCCATTTTCGATCCGCTGCATAAGTGCACGCATATCTTTATCTATTTCCAGCAGATCGGTCAG
Organism: Escherichia sp. E3659; assembly: GCF_005781135.1. Classification (NCBI taxonomy): domain Bacteria; kingdom Pseudomonadati; phylum Pseudomonadota; class Gammaproteobacteria; order Enterobacterales; family Enterobacteriaceae; genus Escherichia; species Escherichia sp. E3659. The sequence goes on from NZ_VATQ01000044.1 coordinate 63,282, forward strand.
ATGCTTAATATCGTAATCACGCAGGCGCTGTTGTAATTGTTGGATTAAACGGTCAATTGGCGCGACATGTGAAAAATGCAGCACGGGTTCTTTTTGCCCCGGCGTATGGCGAATAAGCGTTGGCAGCGCAGTCATAGGGCGATTGCGATTAGGAAGAACTTCAGTGCCAACAATGGCATTAATGGTGGTTGATTTCCCTGCTTTCATAGTGCCGACAATCGCCAGCACCATTTCCAGACGGGAAATTTTACGCAGCTCATTATTCAGCATCGCGTGGCGCTCGACGATATTATGCTGACTCCAGGGTAAAGTCAGAGGCGGCGCCACTTCTCCAGGTACAGTGAGAGGCATTTTTTCCAGTAACTGCAACTGTTGTCGGGAAAGCAGTAACAGACGTTCCGCCTCCTGACTTAACTCATATATTGTCTGTGTGCACATGGAAAGTTCTTCCTTAAAGCAAATTTTATTACTTTTATTTAGCCAGATCGTTTTTTAGTTCTGTTTTCGGCTTTTATAATTACTGCGGGAAATAATTTATATTTAATTTGTTGTTTTTATTAGAATGACGAAGTCTCTTCCGACACGTTTAAAACGTCAGAAAGATAAAAAACAATTAAATTAAAAAAAGAACAAGAATAAAGTTAACCTTATCTCAAATAATAAACTGAGGCAAAAAGATTATTTTCTTTTTGCCTTCTCTTTCAAATGAAAACGATCGTCGTCTAAAATCAGCAGTACCCCCGACAAACTCAGGGATTTTGTGTATAATTGCGGCCTTTTTCGGCAATCTGCCGTTTTTTGGCGCTTTTGCCCCGCTGACTTTTGAGGAAAACCACATGTCATTACCACACTGCCCAAAATGCAACTCCGAATACACTTACGAAGATAACGGCATGTACATCTGCCCGGAATGCGCCTACGAATGGAACGACGCAGAACCTGCACAGGAAAGTGACGAGCTGATCGTTAAAGATGCTAACGGCAACCTGCTGGCTGACGGCGACAGCGTTACCATCATTAAAGATCTGAAGGTGAAAGGTAGCTCTTCGATGCTGAAGATCGGTACCAAAGTGAAAAACATCCGCCTGGTTGAAGGCGACCATAACATCGATTGCAAAATCGACGGTTTTGGTCCGATGAAACTGAAATCTGAGTTTGTGAAAAAGAACTGATTGTATTGCTCAATGTAATGTTGGCACATGATCCGTAGATACTGTTATGGCCT
>NZ_VATQ01000045.1:0-4243 GCF_005781135.1 Escherichia sp. E3659
TCTCTGCAATATCTTTCTGGCAACCCATCGCATCAGTCGTGATAACTTTTCATTTAATATCCAACATGTTAAGAAGTTCAGGGATAGCTGTAATCTCATTAGATTTCTCATCCGCCTTGATCTGTCCGATGACCAGACTGTGCATTGTTGAGAACGCACTAATGACATGAATCGCTCCCTTGCGGCGACTCTTGTCATAAGAGTGCCGGAGCGTTTTTCCATCAATTGCAATGACGTCTTTATCATTTGAGGAATGGCAGTCACGCATCCAGTTAATAAAGCACTCATGAAATTTTTCAGGACTGATACAGGATACAACCCTGGCAATAGTATCGTGAACAGGAATACCATTTTCAAAATCACCATATTGCTTCAAAAAATCGAGATGTGTTTCCCCGAAATCCTCTATATCTTCCCAACTTTCTGCACCAGAAATAACGGGAAAAATAGTCAACAGTAGAATATCCGATAATTTATGCTCCACTTTCCAGGCTTGTCTGTAATCGGGAATAATAGAAATATGTTCCATCAATTTTTTAAGTTCCATTTTGCTCTCCTTAATTATGTAAGGAGTATTTGATCATGTATAAGCAATGGAAAACAGCTTTAGGTAATAAGGAATATCTCAATTATTGAATATTTAGTGCGAATTATTTAGTACAAAAAAGCAGCGTTGAGTGAGTAGGCCACCGGAACCTCCCCGACAGCCTCTCGCAGAACCGTACGTGAAACTCTCGCTTCATACGGCTCCCGTCAGGCAAACGCGCTTTCCGGTCCTGCATTCCAGTGGGCAAATAATTCCGGCTTCTCTTTCGACAGTCTTTCCATTAACTGACACGCCTTCGTCTTTTTATACCGCAGGGTCTTGTATTTCTTTCTCGCCCACGCAATCAGCGTCAGATTAATATATCTGCATACTTTCTTCATCGCTGACTTGTGGTATTTCGCGTAATAATTCAGCCACCCCGATATCATCGGATTCAGCCTTTTCGCAATATCTTCAAGACTCATCTCCACCCTGCGTCTGAGCCGCAGTTTCCTGAGTTTTTCGATCATGCCTTTCTGTGCACTGTTACTCACCGCCGGACTGAAACTCGTAAAGAGATTTCCCCTTCGCTGATTACGTGCTCTTCTCGCCCTGAACGTATAACCCAGAAAATCAAACTGCACTGTTTCGTGGCTCGCCTGTCGTTCGCTGTCTTTGCAGTAAACTATTTTCGTTTTCTCCGGATGTAATTCCAGTCCACATTCCTGAAAACGTTTTGCCAGTTTATTCAGTAATTCCTCTGCCTGTTGTTTACTGCCACAATGAATTAATCCATCATCTGCATAACGACACCAGGGAATTTCCGGATAATGTAACGACAGCCATTTATCAAACACATAGTGCAGAAATAAATTCGCCAGTACCGGACTGATGACTCCACCCTGTGGCGTACCTTTATTTCTTTCCTTTAGTGTTCCATCCGGCATCTGCACCGGCGCTGTCAGCCACCTGCGAATAGACAGTCTTACCCATTTATCCGCACAATGTTTATCCACTGCCCTGAGTAATAAATCGTGGGGGATATTATCGAATAACCCTTTAATATCAAACTCAAGACACCAGTCGTATTGCCAGCAGCGTTTTCTGGTGACTGCTATTGCATCCAGCGCTGATTTTCCATGCCGGTATCCGTATGAATCATTCAGGAAATAACGCTCCACTAATGGTTCAAACGTTACCAGCACCGTCATCTGCGCTATTCGATCGCTTACTGTCGGTATTCCTAAAAGTCTTTTACTGCCATCCTTCTTCGGAATTTCCACCGCACGCACTGGCGGCGGCATCCAGCTTCCCGACGATAACCGGTTCCAGATTTTGTACAGATTTCCTTTCAGATCCCGCACAAAATCTTTCAGCGTCTGGTTATCCACTCCGGCAGCTCCGGCATTCGCCTTTACCCGCCGGTACGCTTCCACCACATGCAATTTACTGACCTGAAACGGTTTTGTCTGTTCACCCGCAGCCTCCTCCTGTTTACAGTTGGGCTGTGATGCAGACTGCCCGACGCTGCCCCTTCGCTCCACGTTCATTACAAACGCTTCCTCACTACTACGAACAGCTCTGCCCCGGTTTCGCACATCGATACTCTCATACTCATAATTTCGGTTATTTGTATTTCTCTCTTGACATTGCGACGACCGGTTCCCGTAGTTCCTGCAAAGAGCCTGATACAGCGTCATGCCTGCTATACGCCGGACACCATTTACGCAGCATTCGGAATTCACCCGTAAATTAATCCCGGCGGTATCACGAAACCTCCGGTTTTGATGTCACTTAGGACTAACGACGTTTCAACACAGGTTCGGGTTTACTCATCTCACTGTATCTCACCCAGGATCAGATCTCGTCTGATCGTTCCCCCTGCGCTCACTACCATGGCTCTTTACCACAGCAGCCGGGGTTGTTTGGGACCGACTTCCGACAGCAGATCCCGGTGGGCCTGCCACCATCTCTTCACAAGCTTATGCTTATTACATGCAAAATGTCCCGTTTTGCATCTTTGTGCCTACGGCACACCGTGATCTTTCCCTGTCCTGAACGGTTTACAGGAGTAAGTGTAGACGATGGTAAATGAATTTTATGGGGCAGAGTTTTTGCGGGGAAGTATTTTGTTGGTAAAAATATTATCAACTTCATCTGAGCGAGAACTATTCTACTATTTTCCGAGCTGCATTCATTTTTTGTATTTTTTATTTTTAGAAAATAACAGTTCTCAAAGCTTAATTACCTAATTATTAATTGTATTTCAAACCAATAATTGCACTCCGTTTTTCTCTTTTTAAAAAATATAAATACTGTTAAAATAAATATTTATTTCGTTATCTTAAATGCTATTTCTACATCACTCGTCCTTATAATAAAATTATTCTTATCCATAGTTATTTTTGCAGGTTTAAAATAGCGACTTTCACCAAAGTCAGCCATAAAAATTAGACTACAAGTTCTCCATGCCTTTGCACATGAGAAAAACCACCCATCAACTCTATTTATTCCTGAACCTTTAACACCATAATAAATCAGAATTTCTGGGTATTGTTCATCCTTCACGTTTTCATATTTTTGGTATTTAATTGAAAACCAAGAGTCTATACTGCCAACATCTTCAAAAAATATTGGAGCAGATGTTTCCGCATGAACATATGCAGAAAATGCTAACAAAATGGCAATACTTAGTTTGGTAAACATATCGTTCCACACTTTTCAGGATAATCTATTGGGGGGAAGGGATCTTTTCCTCTAAATCTAATTGCTCCCACTCCTTGTTTGTCAGACCATTCGCCATTTGCATCCTGACGATACCAGTGATAATCCCCTCCCATGCCTATAAAATTGTGAGGACGAATAAACAATTGAGCTTTATGGTAACCAGATGGACAACTCCCATTATCTAAATCCTTGGCACCATCATTTTTTGACGCTTCAAAAATACTACCGCAAGTGAGTTTAGAAAACTCTTTTCCAGATAATTCTCCAGGTTGTAATCCTCCGCCGCCAAAAATCCTACTCCCAGGGTTTCCATACCTATTTAGAGCATATGAATAACAATTATTTACGGCAAGATAATACGGATCTGAATTTAGTTCTCGATTGAATACTGGAGCAGGTTTATCAATTAAGCCCAATGGATCAATAGAATAGGTTGGATGTATAGAAGCATATACATACTGATTCCACCCGCCTTCCAGCCCAATTGGGTCCTGAGTGATATATCGCCCCTGCAGCGGGTCATAATAGCGGTGGCGGTTGTAATACAGGCCGGACTCCTCATCATACTGCTGCCCCGGCAGGCGGATGAGCTGCTGCAGCTGATGCGGGTTCTCTTCATTCAGCAGGTTGCCCCACTCATCGTATTCTGCGCACCACGCTGTTGCCCCTTCCGTGCTGATAAGCACCAGCGGCAGGCCGCGATGGTCGCAGTGGTACAGGTGGATTTTTCGCGCCGGCGTGTACACCGGGTCCATCTGGTTTTGCATCTGCTCCACCGTCAGGCCGCACGATGCCAGCCAGCGGCGGCTTTCCTCACTCACCCGGTCAGCCAGGATTTCACTTTCCAGCCGGTCGAGCATCTGCACCAGCACCGACGGGAACACCACACTGCCACCGTCTTCACCGCCGGACTGCTGAAGGGCATCCGCCAGGCTGCGGCGCTGCGTTTTCGCCAGCTCACCGGTGGCAGTTTCAACTCTGATGAGTGGC
>NZ_VATQ01000046.1:0-54856 GCF_005781135.1 Escherichia sp. E3659
ATACAAGGTCGGATAAGACGCGTCAGCGTCGCATCCGACACCACTGCTCAGATCAAAACGAAAGAAAAAGAAAGGCCTTATGGGAGAAGTGAAGGCCCAACAACGGAGCAAACAATTAAAACGAAGCTAATTGACCCTGAACCCAAATTTGTTGCACATACAGCCCGCTATCCAGTGCAACGACGCTGGCGCGTTTGCCCGGTTTAAGCGATCCCAGAACATCATCAACACCCAGCATTCGCGCCGGATGCAGCGACGCCATATGAATGGCTTCCGCAGGCGTTACGCCCGTCAACTCGACCATGTTGCGCACTGCCGCATCGACAGACAGCGTACTGCCCGCCAGCCCACCGGACGCGGTACGCACAATACCTCCGTGCATCTGCACCTCTTCACCACATAACCTATACCGACCATCCGGCATCCCGGCTGCCTGCATAGCGTCGGTGATCAGTACGATTCTCTCTTTCGCACAGCAACAACACAGCGACATCGCCGCCGGATGCACATGATGCCCGTCGGCTATCAGTTCCAGCCAGGCGCGCTTGTCCGTTAATCCCGCGCCAACCATTCCCGGTTCGCGGTGATGTAAACCTGTCATCCCGTTATAGCAATGCACCAGGCCGTCTGCGCCAGCGTCAAATGCGGCGCAGGTTTGTTGCCAGGTGGCTGCGCTATGCCCCAGCATCACCCGTACGTTCTGCTGTTTAAGATGACGAATAGCTTGTAACGCGCCCGCTTTTTCCGGTGCTAACGCCACCACACGCAAGGTGTGTTGTGAAACGGCAATCAATTGATCCAGCTCGGCAATTTCCAGCTCGCGGAACAGCTCCGGCGGATGCGCGCCTTTATTCTGCGGCGTGAAGTACGGTCCTTCGAGATAACTCCCCAGCACTTGCGCACCAGGTCCGCCGCGTTGGCAACGTTGAGCAATACGTTCCAGCGCCGCATGAATGGCATTAAGCGGCGCGGTTACGGTGGTCGGCAACCAACTGCCGACACCTTCGCGCGCTTTGTGCATTGCCAGTTTGTCGAGCACATCCGGCGCATCATCCATTACATCAACGCCCGCACCACCATGTACATGAGTGTCGATGTAAGCGGGGCAGATCAGTTCCGCATCGCGTTCAGTCACGCCCACTGGAATCGGTTCGATTGCTGCGATTACATCGTCAGCAATACGCAACTGATGGTCATCGAGCCATCCTTCTTCAGTCAGCAGCCTTCTGGCGCGCAGAACGTGTGTCATATTCCTTCCTCGACCGGACATTCCTCATGGCAGCGGCCTAACTCGTCCACCAGACTGGTCAGCCCACGATGTCCACACTCCAGTGCCTGCACACGGAACTCTTCACCGCTTAACCCTTCGCGCTCCAGCACCATCTCCAGTAGCAGTTGTAAATTGGTCCCTGTAATCACTTCACAGCCCGGTTTTTGCATCGCCAGCGTTGAAGCTACGCGAAACGGCGTGCCGCCCAGCAAATCCGTCAGAAAAACAATGCCGTCTTCACAATCCAGTTGGGCGATGGCCTCTTCAAGCTGCGATGTAAGCAGCGCGGTGCTTGAGGTTTCCGGAAAATCGATGGCGATAAACTGCGATTGCTCACCGAGGATTTGCTTCATTGCTTTTTCCATGCCGCTGGCAAACCCGCCATGCCCTGTCAAAATAATACTTAACATCTAATACCTCATTGTATTTAAAGGAAATGACAGAATTTACCGACGATGCCGAGAACCACGGTCACCGCAATCAGGCGCAGCGGACTCCAGCCGCGGCGTACCAGCCAGAACATGGTCAGGGTGTAGACCAGTGGTAAGAAGGCAGGCATCAGTTTGTCGATAACATCAGCCTGTAACTTAACCACTGCGTCGCCCGCCGTGATTTCCAGCGTGGTACTTAAGCGAACATAGGTTGCCACCAGCGCACCGATTACCGTCATCCCAACGATAGACGCTGCATGGCCGACTTTTTTGGTATTCGCTTTAATGAGTGGAATCGCCGCCACGCCCATGCGGTAAGCATAATGCGCCAGACCAAAACGCAGCCCCAGGTGTACCACGTTGAACAGCACAATAAAGACGACTGCGCCAAGAATGGAGCCTTGCAATGCCAGACTGGCTCCAATCCCGCCACAAATCGGCAGTAGCGTTAGCCAGAACATTGCATCGCCAATCCCGCCGAGCGGCGCACCGACGGCAATTTTGGTGCTCTGAATACTGTTAACGTCCTGCTTAGAACGCTCCATCGCAAGGATAATGCCGATAACAAACGTCACCAGAAACGGATGGGTATTGAAGAAACCCATATGCCCCTTCATGGCGCGCGCCAGGTCGCGTTTATTAGTGTGGATCTTTTTCAGAGCAGGCAGCAGACCGTACAACCATCCGGAAGCCTGCATACGTTCGTAGTTAAAAGACGCTTGTAAAAGCATGGAACGCCAGGCGACGCGGTTGATATCTTTTTTCGTCAGCTCCGCGCCAATGCTCTGATCTTCATACACGTTTTCATTGACGCCAGTCAGCAATGTTTCTTCGTTTTCACTGACGTTCGGCAGGGTGGTTTGATTAGATGCCATCTTCAAATTCCTCTTTCTGTGCCGCAGGTTGAGTCGGTTCAGGAGATTTACGCAGCAGATCGATCAGCGCCATCGCCAGCGCGGCGGCAGCAATAGCCAGCACCGGTAACTTGAGCCAGGCTGCGGCAACAAAGCCCAGGATGAAGTAGGGGATGTAGACATTTTTCATCATGATTTTCAGCAGCACGGCAAAACCGATTGCTGGCATGATGCCGCCCGCGACGCCGAGGCCGTCGATTAATCGTTGCGGCAGGACATCAATGATGGTTTTTGCATGTTCCGCGCCGAAGTAGATAGGCAGGAAAGCGCAGAGAAAATAGAAAGTGCCGAGTGCCAGCAGTGCCAGATAGTTCACGCGTTCAATGCCGCGAGTATCGGCGTTCTCCGCCATCCGGTCACAGCGGGACATCACGCCAGACATCACCGAGAACAGGAAGGTAATCCCCATCTGTACTGCGACAGCGAAAGGTACGGCGACACCGACTGCGACATCGGGTTTCACGCCAGTAGTAATGGCAAACGCCGTGCCGACGATAGTACCGATAATCACGTTAGGCGGCTGTGCGCCCGCCAGCGGGGCCAGCCCCATCCACACCAGTTCCAGCGTACCGCCGGTTAAAATACCGGTATGCAGATCGCCAAGTACCAGCCCGACCAACGGGCCGAGGACCACCGGGCGGTGCATATGGGTTAGGCCGTTAAACATATCCAGGCCAGCGATAAAGGCGATAATGCCCAACGCAAATGCCTGCAACAGACTGATTTCCATGATGAATCCCTCAAAGTAATTTAAAGAGGTCCACAGCAGGCTCTGTCGGGACGCCCTGAACGAAGCATTCCACCCCAGCGGCTTTCAGGTCGTTAAATGCTGCGATATCGCCCGCATCCACAGAAACCGTTTTGGCGATTTGCTGCTTGCCATTGGCGTAGTGCATATTGCCAACGTTAATGCGGCTAACCGGGACGCCACCTTTCACCAGCGTCAGGAAATCGGCGGGTGTTTTACAAACCAGCAGGATTTTCTGCCGATCGGCGGCGCGATGAATGTTGTCGATAACTTTTTGCAGCGTCCAGAAACGTACGGCGATCCCTTCTGCCAGCACCATTTCCATCAGGTTTTGTTGTACCGGATCTTCGGCAACCTCATCATTGGCTACCAGCACCAGATTTGCCCCCGCAAATCCGACCCACTGAACGCCGACCTGACCGTGAATCAAGCGTTCATCAATCCGGCTTAAAACAATATTTGGCATAGCGTCTTCCTCTTTGTTTTGCTTATTGGCCTTCACAGGCTGTGTGGTACTGCGCCAGGATGTCCTGAATGTGGTTGATAATGAGTTCCCGTGGCGTTGGCTGCAGCTCGCCGGAGCGAACTTTCACGTATTGCAGCGGCAGATACTGGCTGATGAGCGGCAGCGGAATAGGCGCATCCGCCAGATTACGAACCAGATGGGCGAAAGCGTCATCAATCTGGCTGTCCGGCCAGTAGTAACGCACGCGATCCGAGTAGCTATAACCACGCGCCAGACGACGCGCGTTGCCGTCACCGTGGTAGTGGCTTTGCCAGTATTCCGGGCGGTCGAGCATCACGTTTTCCAGTACCTGACGCAGACCGGAACAGGCTTTCGCTGGCACCAGTTCTTCTTCAATCGCTGCCAGAGAGAACAGGGCTTCACGCAGGGCGAAGGTCAGCGCCGGGCCGACTTTCAGAATGGCAAAGTGGTCAATAACCAACTGACGTAACGATTGCGGCGTTTGATAATCCGTAGAGTGAGCTTCGAAAATCAGCGTTTCGTAGTTTTCGACCATCTGGCTTAAGGCGGTCGCTTTGGCGGGCTGATAATCAATAACGTTGGTGTGATCGAATTCGACGCCAGGCTGAACTACCAGCGCAATGATGCGCGGCCAGATGGCATTCAGACCTTGCTTTTCAAAAGTGTGACGATGGGCTTCCAGCGTGGCGCGGGCGGCATCCGGCGTGGTGACTGCCAGTTCGCTTAAGGTTTCATGTGCGCCGCCAGGCACCGGAACTTCGGTGCCTATGACATACACCAGATCGGCCTCGCCAAAATGTTCACGGCAGGTTTCTTCCGCCACTTTCGCCAGACGAGCGGCGCGTTCGGCAACGATGCCATCAGTTAAGGGAACCGGATCGTCCTGACAGGACATGCTGCAATCAAGGTGAATTTTTTTGAATCCTGCCGCGACGTAGCTTTTAATCAAATCATCGGCATTGGCCATCGCCTGAGCGGCAGGCAGGTTTTGCCAGCGGTTTGGCCCCAGATGGTCGCCACCCAGAATCAACGCGTCCTGTGGGAAACTCAGCGAGTCAGCAAGCTGGCAAACAAAGCCGCGAAAATCGGCGGGCGTCATTCCGGTATAACCGCCGAACTGGTCCACCTGATTGGACGTCGCTTCAATCAGTAGCGGCGTTTGGTTTGCACAGGCGTAGCGGATTGCAGCTTCCAGCACCAGCGGATGTGCGGAACAAACGGCATAAATCCCATTTGTTTTGCCCTCTTTATGCTGTCTCACCATTTCTGTCAGATGTTTCACTTTCCTCTCCAGTTCAGATTACTGCAACTTTAATCTTTCGTTTTGTTTCAATTGATACTGCGACATGGTGAGATAAAAATAAAACGAAAGATAATAGTTTTCTGATCTGATTCACAAAAGAAACATAATGAAAGCCACTGAAACGAGCGTAGCTTGCGTCAATGGGCAAGGTGGGCTTGCATTTGCTTAATAGAAAGGCGTTAATAGGCAAAACGAAATGAAACGAAAGTTTTACGAAAGGACTTACTATGAGTAATACCGACGCTTCAGGCGAGAAGCGAGTGACAGGCACCAGTGAGCGACGAGAGCAGATCATTCAACGCCTGCGCCAGCAAGGAAGTGTGCAAGTTAATGATCTATCGGCATTGTATGGTGTATCTACTGTGACGATCCGTAACGATCTGGCGTTTCTGGAAAAGCAGGGGATCGCTGTGCGAGCCTATGGGGGCGCGTTGATCTGCGATAGCACGACGCCGTCAGTCGAGCCATCAGTGGAAGATAAAAGTGCGCTCAACACGGCGATGAAACGCAGCGTTGCGAAAGCTGCCGTTGAGTTGATTCAGCCAGGTCATCGGGTGATCCTCGACTCCGGGACCACCACTTTTGAGATTGCTCGTCTGATGCGCAAGCACACTGACGTAATTGCGATGACCAACGGTATGAACGTGGCCAATGCTTTGCTGGAAGCGGAAGGCGTTGAGCTGCTGATGACCGGCGGGCATTTGCGCCGTCAATCGCAATCTTTTTACGGCGATCAGGCTGAACAATCGCTGCAAAATTACCACTTCGATATGCTGTTTCTTGGCGTAGATGCTATTGATCTGGAGCGTGGCGTCAGCACGCATAATGAAGATGAAGCCCGTTTAAACCGTCGGATGTGCGAAGTTGCGGAGCGGATCATCGTAGTCACCGATTCCAGTAAGTTCAACCGCTCCAGCTTACATAAGATCATCGATACCCAGCGGATCGACATGATCATTGTCGATAAAGGCATTCCTGCGGATAGTCTGGAAGGACTGCGAAAGGCTGGGGTTGAAGTGATTCTGGTCGGGGAGTGAGAAAGGGTGCCCGCTGGTCAACACCAATGCGTTCGGCGGGCATTGTGAATATTATCAATGGGTTTCTTCTGTCTCTCGGGTGAGGGTTTCCCAGTCGGCAGGAGGATGTCCTCTTTTTAACATTTTGCTGAATACGGTATAGGCATCTGTTTTTTACCGTAGGTGCGCAGCGTGTTTTCATCGTTCATCCATCCCAGAATGATGACTTTCTCTTTTTCGCTGTAACGAAAGAAGAGACGATAGCGACCAGCGCCAAATTTTACCCGTGACCAGTCTTTATTTTTCCCAGAGCCTAACGACTTGCCATGACGGAATGCCGGTGATGATGGATTGACCGTGATATGCTCCTCAATCACTTTATGGACTACCGCCAATAACTTTGTGGCGGCTTTTCTCTGATAATTTTCAGGCTCTTTCCCCTTTAATGTCTCGACTTCGGCAACTAAAGCGTCGTAGGTTTCCTGAAAGCAGGGATGAGCATATAGCGCCCAACCATTAACCTTTTGTGGAAAATCCATTATTCGTCGTCGCCAATCTCATCATCAATGTTGACGTCCATGCCAGCGACAAGTTTCTTTCCTTGTTGAATGTCGAATGGACGAGTTTTTTGCGGGTTGTTCTGGATATCTGCATCCAGAAAACGCAAAAATGCATTCATAGTATGATCCTCCTGTTCATCTCCCAGTCGGCACATAAATACTTGCCCACCAGGCAGAATTTCGTAATGAATGCTGTCCAGGCCGGGCTTCAGTTTTAAGGCCTCACGCACTGGCGCGGGGATAGTTGTTTGTCCGCGTATCGTGACCTTTGATTCAGTGGTCAGTACAGCGTTAGAGCGAGCATTAGCGGGCATTGTTCACTGTCCTTTTACAGCCTGTTTTCTGCTCAAATTATAAGCTTGAACTAAGGTAATGCAAATGCATTATTAGCAGCAGAAAGCGCCAGAACCAACGAAAAAAGAGAACATGTTTCCCATTTTGCGAGGCGCTTGCCAAATCGCCCGCTCAGTCCCCTCGCGCCCCAGTGCTAAAACCACTATTTTGCAAATCTGTGACCTCCTTCACTCTCCAAAAAGGTGGTGATCTATCGGTGTGGAGCCCTTTCTGCTTTCGCTTTCTGCCGTTAGCACTCGCTATTTCGTAATCTCTTCTTTTCACTTTTTCAGTTTGTCACTTTCATTTGCGGTCAACCGAAAGATCTGGAGTCGATTTTTCCAGGTTTCAACGCCGTTGTCGGGTTCACAAATTCACTTCTTTTCTTCTGATGTAATGCATTCAAAAGAAAATGAAAGTTTCAAAACGCAAGAATGCAACGAAATACTTTTTCTGGGAGCGATAAATATGCTGGATAGCTTAAGACGCCGCGAACAAATAATTGATTTGTTATGTGCACAGGGAAGCGTACGCGTTGAGCCGCTCAGCATCCATTTTGGTGTCTCATGTGTCACGATCCGCAATGACTTACGGTATCTGGAGCAAAAAGGTTGTGTCATGCGTTCGTATGGCGGTGCCGTATTGAATCAACACTTTGCGCTCGACAGACCCTTACAGGATAAAGATCGCCTCAATCGTGATGTTAAAGTACGAATTGCCGAAAAAGCGGCCAGTTTTGTCAAAGATGGCGATACGTTAATTATCGATTCTGGTTCAACGACCACGCTAATTCCCGCTTCGCTCAAAGGGCGTCGGGATTTAGTCGTCATGACGAATGCCTTGAATATCGCTTGGGAAATGGCCAGTTTTGAGCGGGTGGATGTTATGATCCTTGGTGGAAACGTTCGCCAGAGCGTCTACTCCTTGTATGGACCTTCAGCGGAACAACAACTCCGGCAGTATCGCTTTGATAAGCTGTTTCTTGGCGTGGACGGCTTTTGCCTTGAAGCAGGGATTACCACACCACATCCGGGTGAGGCACACCTGAATCAGGTGATGTGTCAGGTTGCGCAGGAAATTACTGTTGTCGCGGACTCAAGTAAATTTGGCCGGAAAAGCTTCTGTATGATCGGTGAAGTGAGCGAAATAGATCGACTGATTACCGATAGCGGTATTCCAGAGAATTACAAAGCAGCATTAACTCAAATGGGTGTGGAAGTTGTGATTGCTGATGAGTGAGAAAATGTGGCTGGAGATAAACGTCGCCAGCCATATTACTTTATTCAGGTTACATGGTCGATTTGCAGCAACGCCGCGCCTCGTACGCCGCTCGTTGCCCCATGAATTGCAGAAAATACGTGCGCAGGTTCCAGTCCAGGAAGAAGATAACGCGTCATAGCTTTCGGCAATAACGTGTAAATTTCCTTGAAATTAGATACGCCACCGCCAAGAACAAATGCATCCACGTCGAGAATATGCTGCAACTGTGCCAGCGTACAACCAACCATATCTATCCAGGCACTTATGGTGGTGATGGCACTGGGAACGCCACGTTGATGATTTTCTAATAGTGTCTCCATAGTGATTTGCTCACCACTGAAATGCCTGTGTAACCAAAGCAAGCCAGGACCGGACTGGTAGCGTTCCAGACACCCTTGCAAACCGCAGCCGCATTGTAATTCAGGCAGGTTATAGCGCCGCATAAATGTCGCCGGGAGCGGTAAATGGCCAAACTCGCAGGCCATACGGTTACGGCCACGGTACAACTGGCCATCAATAACTAATCCCCCGCCCATACCCGTGCCGATAATCGCGCCAAAGATACGGCTATATTGACGAGCTTGATCGGTATGCGCTTCTGATAGGGCGAAGCAGCAGCAGTCATTATCCATTATTACCGGGCGGTTAAGGCGATTTGCCAGATCGGTTAACACCTGGCGTCCAGTCAGGCAGGGAACGTTAGAAGACAACAGCTTACCGGTGTGCCGATCCATAACGCCGGGCATCCCGATACCTATTTTGCCTTGTGTACCCGTGGCCCAGTCAGCGGTATCAATCAGAGACACAAATGTGGATAGAAAAAGCGCGTAATCCTGAACAGGCGTAGCCACTCGCTTGCGCCAGCAAATTTGTAAATCCTGATCAAAGGCGACTATCTCTGTTTTGGTTCCGCCAATATCAACACCGTAAAACATCGCTCATCTCCTTTGGTTTTACAGCACAACCAGGGTATTTTCCTTGCGAGCGCGCTCGGCGGCAAAGACCATTAAATGACTTTCGAGCGATTCATCTGGTCCTGAAAGAATCATCGCTCGATCATCAGCCATCACGGCATGGATAAAGCTATCCATCAGATAGTAATCACCTCCGCCGTGTCCTCTCATCTGGGTGTGAGTGCCTGCGTCTTCCTCTTCAACGGTATAAATAGTTTGTTGGTCGGTGAGAAAATCAAAACACCGAATGGTGTCGCCATCACCTTCCAGATAGCCTTTCGAACCGAAAAGTCGGGTTTTGCGATCCTCCATTTTCGTAAAGGCAGTCATTGTAAAAGTGACGCTCTGCTGATGCGCAAACTGCATGTTTACCA
Organism: Escherichia sp. E3659; assembly: GCF_005781135.1. Taxonomy (NCBI): domain Bacteria; kingdom Pseudomonadati; phylum Pseudomonadota; class Gammaproteobacteria; order Enterobacterales; family Enterobacteriaceae; genus Escherichia; species Escherichia sp. E3659. Next base: position 9,650 of record NZ_VATQ01000046.1, read on the forward strand.
CTTGATGATCAACAACATCGTTATCGCAGCAATAAACACAGCGACCATAGGGGCCATCACGCAGTGCCTGACGAACATTTTCTTCAGTAGGATTTGGTGTTAACACGTGGCGAAAGTGAGGCGTACATTTATGAGCTTCGCCAGCATAAATTTTGCATGCGGACCACGGGCAGGTTGCTTCTGCCTGGCAATCGAGACAGCGCTCGGCGGCACCTTCAGGTTGGTTTTGTTTTACAAAATGGTTGAGCCCGCCAAATGAGCTAACTATTTTACAGTTGTCTCCCATGATGTAGCGGATCCAGTCCAGATCGTGGCAGGACTTTTGTAACAGCATAAATGATGATTCAGACTCGTTGCGCCAGTTACCACGCACAAAAGAGTGAGCCTGGTGCCAGTAACCGACGGGTTCGAGATGCTGCATACTGATAATGTCGCCAATGATGCCGCTGTCGAGTAAGGATTTGAGTTTTTGTGTATATCGGGTGTAACGAAGAACGTGTGCGACGGCTAATAAGACATTATTGCGTTTGATGGCATCAATGATAATGCGGCAATCGTGCTCAGTTGGCGCTAGCGGTTTTTCCAACAGAATGTGGTAACCGAGATTGGCAAAAGCGACGGCCGGATCTCTATGCATATTGTCTTGCGTACAAATAAGTACAGCATCAGCCATTTTGGGCCGAGCAGCAGCCTCTTTCCAGTCGCTAAAAATGTTTTCTGTCGGGATCGTATGCCGGGACACAACTTGCTCGCGGTAAGCCTCTCTTGGTTCAGCAACACCTACCACTTGCATTCTGTCCGGATGCTCAAGGGCATAGCGGGAATATATTTCTCCACGTGCACCTGCACCTATTACTAAAACCGTGACTTTATTTTTACTCATATCAAGAAATACCTTTCTGATAAATTCATCTTAATTGCTACGTTATAAATTACGAAAACTAACAAGATGAAATCCGTGTTTTTCAATCGCATATTTGAGTGACGGTGTAGTCAGAACCGTAAGTTCTTCCAGCCGTTGATAGCAGTAACTGCTCGACATTAAGTGGCTATCTACAAATCCAGGGTGACACATAATTTCCAGCGATTTTTCATCACGTTTTATGGCGCTATCGAGGAGTGACAAAAAAAAGTCTTCTGAAATATTATTATCGTAGAAATTACTGCTGAATCCCTCACTACTTTTGGCATCCAGCGAATCGATTTTTTTCTCTCGCAGAACAGAACGATCGATACGTAATGGTAAATTTTTCTCACACGCGAAACGCGCGACAACGGGATAAACCTGCGGGATCATATGAACACTGTGATGGCTGTCTAAATGGGTGGGTTCTCGTTTAAATACATCAATAAAACGTTGATATTGAGATCTCAGTTCCTGTTCAATTTCACCTGTGTTTAATTGCCCTTGCTCCGCGACATCCCAGATCCATTTACCTAATTGGCCTGCGCGTGCCAGCGAAGGCATATCCGTTAAGGCTGCGCCATAGCTCAAAACAAAATGTAACCCGACGCCGAGCTGTGGGGTTTCGGCACTTAAAGAGGCCGCATGATCAATTGCCGGAGCATTCATCATCGCAGTTGTTGATCGAACGACACCATTTCGTACTGCCTCGATAATTCCATAATTAATACCTTTACTTAGTCCAAAGTCATCTGCATTCACAATTAATAAGCGTTGCATAAGGCGTCCTTGTTATTGATGAGATTGGGTAAGTTCAGCAATGGTACTGGAAAATTGAGGTAGATGTTTTTTATGGGCAATGATCAGTTCACGCACTAATTTTTCAGCGTCGTTATCCGAGGTCATTAGCGGATTAAGAGAAAGAGCCAATAGCGTATCGTTAAAGTTACCACTTATTGCCGCACGGGCTGCTGCAATCTCAAAACATTTGATTGAATGAATGAGTCCCAATACATTTTCGTCAAAATGAGTGAGGCGCGGATGGGGGGTAACACCGTTATTCCCCAGAATGCAGGTCATTTCAACGGTCCAGTCTTCAGGAATGTTTCTTACACTACCCTTGTGTGGAATATTAACGTAATGCTCTGTTTGCGTATCATTATAAATTGCATTAATAACAGCACAGGCTGCGTCTGAATAATATGCACCACCGCGCAGGTCAAGTTCTTCAGGTTTTGTATTTAATTCGGGATTTTTATACAGATCAAATAATTTTTTCTCTAATGCCTGCACAACTTGTGCACGAACACCATTTTTATAAAATTCCCCCATCTCAATGGCGAGCATTTCTTTATGTTTAAAATAGTAACGTAAGTAAGCACAGGGCAGAAGATTAAGTGCCCGAATTAAATTAGGATTGAAGGTTAAACTGTCAATATTTTTGACGGTACTTCCCTCAAGTAAACCTTCAACGACACCATCGAGCAATTCAGCAAAACGTGATTGTCCATTGACCCATACGTCTTTAAGAAAGACCATGTGGTTTAAGCCAAATATGTCTAGTGAAAGGTCATCGTCGGCACCCAGCTTCAGGGCCTTGTGAACGAAACTCTTCATCCCAACAGGGACATTACAGACACCGATAAACCGTTTAAATTGGGTATGGCGGTACACGGCTTCAGTGACCATCCCGGCAGGATTGGTGAAATTAATAATCCAGGCATCGGGGCAAAGTTCTTCTACATCTTTGATGATATCAAAGACCACGGGGATGGTACGCAATCCGTTGAATAAACCGCCCGCGCCATTAGTTTCTTGCCCCAGATATCCCTGACTTAGAGGGATCAACTCATCCATTTCCCGCGCTTTTAATTGCCCGACCCGAAATTGTGTAGTGACAAAGTGCGCGCCCTGTAATGCCGCACGGCGATCCAGAGTTTTCACAACTTTTAATGGTATACCTGCTTTTATCACCATCCGCTGACAAAGGTCGAAAATAATGTCCAGCTTTTCTTTGCCTTCTTCAATATCAACTAACCATAATTCACTGACTGGTAATTCATCGTAGCGTTTTATGAACCCTTCAAGGAGTTCTGGTGTATAGCTACTACCACCGCCAATAGTAACGATTTTTAAATTTTTCATGTTACTTCCATACTCAATATTAAATTGATTTGTGATGCCATGTTTTTATCTGAACGTTGGCATGATGAAGCGTGCTATTAAAACTTCAACGCATTGGCGATATCTTCTTCGCTTTCTTCTTTATTAATTTCGACTTGTGCTTTGTTTGAGATGATGACAAAGGGAAGATAAACCATTGTGGCAACACCTAAGTTAAATAGCGCAAGGAGTAATCCGGCAATGCTCCCATTTGAACTGAAGAATGCATTGAGTCCGGGAGGCATGGTCCAGGGGGCAATATTTGTCGATGGCGGAATAATACCCATGTTATAGGCGATTAAGGTAATCCCAGCGAGAATGGGTTGAATCATCACAAACGGGATTAACATAATGGGGTTCATAATGATCGGCAAACCAAATAAAATAGGTTCGTTGATATTAAAGATACCAGAAGGTAATGCTAATTTAGCAACCTGCCGATAATCTTCCCGGCGTGACGCAATGAAAATGGCGAAAATGAGTCCCAGCGTTGCCCCTGTTCCACCGAGGAAAACGTAAGCGTCAAGCATTGGGCCGGTCCAGAAATGGAAGGTTTTTCCTGCCTCCAGTGCCGCTTGTACCGAACCATATTGTGCATAGGTCGCAATATTCTCCAGCCCCCAGGGACCTAGCGTGCTGCTTTGTAACGCAGTTAATACTAAGCCGCCGTGGATACCAAAGAACCATAACAGGGAATTAAAAACAACGAATGTCCAGCCAACAATACTGCTCATTGAGGTTAATGGCGTAGCCAGCGAGGTAATAATAACCTGATGGAAGTTCGTGCCATATATCGACAATATGCTAGACAAACTCCCCATGATTAACAGGATGATAAACCCTGGCACCATTGCCGAGAATGAGCGTGATACTGCGGCCGGGACACTCGCGGGTAAACGAATCACCCAGTTGTGGCGGATAATAAAAGCGAAAATTTCCGCCACAAGTAACCCAATGATCATTCCAGACAGAATATTGGCTCCCCCCAACCAGTTTGCGCCTATGACGTTAGCGGTTTCTCCTGTTTTGAAGGGGGTAACGGTCATAAACGCTGCAACAGAGAGTAAGCCAACGGATAATGAATCAACTTTCCGTTCTTCGGCCAACCCCATCCCAATAAAAAAAGGCGTCATGAGTGACATAATGCCCAGAGTGCCATGATAAGCACTGTCTCCGACGACGGTGAAGGCGCTTAAGGTTTTAATGGTTGATGGATCCAGACGGACGCCTAATGAATAAAAAAAGGAACCTTCGCTAAAATCTAAAAAAACACTATTAATGAGAACAAACAACGTGCCAGCCAAAGTTAACGGCATCATACGGATAAAACCGTTTTTTATTGCGTTGACGTGAGGTTGTTTCCCTAGTTTAACTGCAAAAGGAAGAATGAGTTTTTCAAGTAACGCCATCACTCCGGGCATAAAAATATCCTTATATACCGATTAATGTATCACTGCGGATTTGGTTTTATTAATATCCTGTTGCTATGGTTTTGTTACTTTTGCTCTTTTTTTATTATGGCGATAGCTGATTTTAGAACACCTAAGCCATCAATTTTTCCATATAATATTGAATCAATAACTTCTACTGGCTTTCCTGGCAATAAGCTTTGGATCTCTGATTGCATGTAAGCAATTTGAGGTCCCAATAATATAACATCAGCTTCCGGCCCTTTCTCTGCGGCAACAGATTCGGAGAATGCCTCGATAATTACTGGCACATCATATTTTATCGCCTGCACTTTCATTTTTGATACCAGCAGTGATGTTGACATTCCCGCTGAACAAAATAAGTATATTTTTTTCTTTTCCATAGAGACTCCAGATATATTACGACATAATATATTTGTCATGCCATGAATGGCATATGAGGCGACTTTAATTAAAAAGCCACGGATGTTTATATTGATTTCCTGAATGTCGTCTTTTGGTATTAATCTCAAAAATTTCAGGAGCCATTGAATAATCTGGTTTGTAGGATTGAATGTCAAGAGAGTGAAATTGTGGGCGTGTTGTAATAAAAATAGCGCGGCTTTCGGTAGGTTTCTTTTTTTGCGGAATGAAAAGTACAGGCAAAATGGTAATAGAATAAATTAATGTTTTTTCAATAGATTACGTTTTTTATGCCTCCAGGAATGAAAAAAACAACAATCTAAAAATACTTTAGATATGTGAGCGTTATCACTTCCTTTTTGTTGGGAAAACGGGGAGACACAGTCTCCCCATTTTCCGTTCATGCAAGGCCGTCAGGTCACCGGTGCCGGGTTAAACACCGCCAGCTGGTTATGCAGTCCCCATTGATCCGAGAAGGTTTTCTTCTTCCCGCTGGCGACGTCGAGAATAAAGTGGAACAGCTTCCAGCCCACCTCTTCAATGGTCTCTTCGCCGGTGGCGATGGTGCCTGCGTTGATATCCATTAAGTCAAACCAACGGTTTGCCAGCTCGGTGCGGGTCGCCATTTTAATGACGGGTACCGCCATCAGGCCGTACGGTGTACCACGGCCGGTCGTAAACACTTGCACGGTGATACCCGAAGCCACCTGTTGCGTGCCACAGACAAAATCGCTGGCTGGCGTCGCGGCGTAAATTAATCCGCGTTTAGTCGGGCGTTGACCGGGCGACAGCACTTCAACAATTGCGCTTTTACCCGATTTAGCAATGGAGCCGAGTGCCTTCTCTACCACGTTTGCCAGACCGCCTTTCTTGTTGCCCGGCGAAGGGTTGGCGCTGCGGTCGGTTTTTCCCATATTGAGATAGTTATCGTACCACTCCATCTCTTCCAGCAGCCGTTTGCCGACCTCTTCGTTAATGGCGCGCGGTGTCAGCAGATGGATCGCGTCACGCACTTCCGTTACTTCTGAAAACATCACCGTTGCGCCGCAGCGCACCAGTAGATCAGACGCATACCCAACCGCCGGGTTTGCCGTTACGCCAGAAAATGCATCGCTGCCGCCGCATTGCATGCCGACAACCAGTTCCGAAGCCGGGCAGGTTTCTCGCTGACGTTGATTCAGTTTTTGTAGATGGCGTTCGGCGACCTGCAAAATATCCTCGACCATGGACTGAAAACCGACATGCTTTTCATCCTGCAAGCTGACAATGCTGGCGCTTTCTACTGGAATAGCTTGCACATCATCCGTTCCAATCAGCAGGCGTTCAGGCTGCAACTTTTCACAACCCAGACCAATCACCATTACTTCGCCGCCAAAGTTAGGATTGAGCGAAATATTGTGAATGGTACGGATAGGCACAACTGCCGCAGGTGCGTTAATCGCCACGCCACAACCGTACAGGTGATTCAGCCCCACCACGCCATCGACGTTCGGGTATTTTGGCAGCAGATCGCGCTCAATGATTTTTACTACGTAATCCACCACGCCTGCCACACAGTGGACGCTGGTGGTAATGCCGAGCAGGTTTTTGGTACCCACGCTACCATCAGCATTGCGATAGCCCTCAAAGGTATAACCTTCCAGCGGCGGTAAGGGTTCCGGGACTTTGGTTGCCAGTGGTAGCGTGTGTAACGGCGGCGCTTCCGGTAGTACTACCATTGATTCGTCGATCCAGCTTCCGCGTGGGATTGCGCGCACGGCGTAACCAATCACTTCGCCATAACGAATAATTTCACCATTAGCCGGAATGTCCAGCAATGCGACTTTATGCCCCTGAGGAATATGTTCAATTAATTCCAGTCCGTCCGGAAAACGCGTTCCTGCTTTCAGGCCATTATCATTAACAATAATTGCCACATTATCTGTGTCGTGAACTTTTATATAAAACGCAGTTGGCGTTTCTTGTCTGATTTCGATGTTGGCCATTGTGCAATATTCTCCAGCCAGGGACTATTAAAATGAGGACCTGGTCTCATTTAAAAATAAATGACTTCATTGGGTGAAATAAGAATGTCAGGAGTTTAAACGCAGAAATGTGATCAATGTCAATCATTTCAGGGATTGCAGTACCGCCCGGCAAGGCAATGCGTAAATCTGTGCTTTAGCGCGCAACCTTATGTGCATATGCTCAAAATAATATTTAAATCGTATTAATTAAATTAGCATTTGCACAATGATTATTATTCTCGCGCTGCTTATACTGATTCCCGAGTTCATTGTCATTACGGCATAAATGAAACTCATAAATAACATCTTCCCCATAATAATAAAAATCAGCATAAGTACCCGAGGTAAATAAAATGATTCTGGACACCGTTGACGAAAAAAAGAAAGGCGTACATACCCGCTATTTAATATTACTGATTATTTTTATTGTTACCGCCGTTAACTACGCCGATCGTGCAACGCTGTCTATTGCTGGTACCGAAGTGGCAAAAGAGTTGCAGTTAAGTGCGGTTTCGATGGGTTACATCTTCTCCGCTTTTGGCTGGGCCTACCTGCTGATGCAAATCCCCGGCGGCTGGCTGCTTGATAAGTTTGGCTCGAAAAAAGTTTACACCTACAGCCTCTTTTTCTGGTCGTTGTTCACCTTCCTGCAAGGCTTTGTTGATATGTTCCCGCTGGCCTGGGCAGGGATCTCCATGTTCTTTATGCGCTTTATGCTGGGGTTTTCGGAAGCGCCGTCATTCCCGGCGAACGCCCGTATTGTCGCGGCCTGGTTCCCGACGAAAGAACGTGGTACTGCCTCCGCCATCTTTAACTCGGCGCAATATTTCTCGCTGGCGCTCTTCTCACCGCTGCTTGGCTGGCTGACTTTTGCCTGGGGCTGGGAGCACGTCTTTACCGTTATGGGAGTGATTGGTTTTGTGCTGACGGCGCTGTGGATCAAGTTGATTCATAACCCGACAGATCATCCACGCATGTCCGCGGAAGAGTTGAAGTTTATCTCTGAAAATGGCGCGGTGGTTGATATGGACCACAAAAAGCCGGGCAGTGCAGTGGCAAGCGGTCCCAAACTGCATTACATCAAGCAATTGCTCTCCAGTCGCATGATGCTGGGTGTATTTTTCGGACAATATTTTATCAACACCATCACCTGGTTCTTCCTTACCTGGTTCCCGATTTATCTGGTGCAGGAAAAAGGTATGTCGATTCTGAAGGTAGGCCTGGTCGCCTCGATTCCGGCACTGTGTGGTTTTGCTGGAGGCGTGCTCGGTGGTGTCTTCTCGGATTATCTGATCAAACGCGGTTTGTCACTGACCCTGGCTCGTAAGCTACCGATTGTGCTGGGAATGTTGCTGGCTTCCACCATCATCTTATGTAACTACACCAACAACACCACGCTGGTGGTCATGCTGATGGCGCTGGCCTTCTTTGGCAAAGGATTTGGTGCGCTGGGCTGGCCGGTGATTTCTGACACCGCGCCGAAAGAGATTGTTGGTCTCTGCGGCGGCGTCTTTAACGTCTTTGGCAATGTTGCCTCCATTGTCACTCCACTGGTGATTGGCTACCTGGTAAGTGAACTGCACTCCTTCAATGCAGCACTGGTTTTCGTGGGATGTTCGGCGCTGATGGCGATGGTCTGCTACCTCTTCGTGGTTGGCGACATTAAACGTATGGAATTGCAGAAATAAGCAAAGGTATAAGCGATGAATAACGATATTTTTCCCAATAAATTCAAAGCCGCACTTGCTGCGAAACAGGTACAAATTGGTTGCTGGTCAGCTCTCTCTAACCCGATTAGCACTGAAGTTCTTGGTTTGGCTGGCTTTGACTGGCTGGTGTTGGATGGCGAACATGCGCCAAACGATATCTCCACATTTATTCCCCAACTGATGGCCCTGAAAGGTAGCCCCAGCGCGCCAGTGGTGCGGGTGCCGACCAACGAACCGGTAATTATTAAGCGTCTTCTGGATATCGGTTTCTATAACTTCCTGATTCCATTTGTCGAAACAGAAGAGGAAGCGGTACAAGCTGTGGCATCTACTCGTTATCCACCAGAAGGTATTCGCGGCGTCTCCGTTTCTCACCGCGCCAATATGTTTGGCACCGTGGCGGATTATTTCGCTCAGTCGAACAAGAACATCACCATTCTGGTCCAGATTGAAAGTCAGCAAGGCGTAGATAACGTCGATGCCATCGCCGCTACCGAAGGTGTAGACGGCATCTTCGTCGGTCCCAGCGATCTGGCTGCGGCATTAGGCCATCTCGGCAATGCATCACACCCGGATGTACAAAAAGCGATTCAACATATTTTTAACCGTGCCAGAGCGCACGGCAAACCCAGCGGTATCCTCGCACCGGTCGAAGCCGATGCGCGTCGTTATCTGGAATGGGGCGCGACGTTTGTGGCTGTTGGTAGCGATCTCGGCGTGTTCCGCTCTGCCACCCAGAAACTGGCAGATACCTTTAAAAAATAACCACCACCGCAACAAGAGAGATGATTGATATGACTATGAAAGTTGGTTTTATTGGCCTGGGTATTATGGGTAAACCAATGAGTAAAAACCTTCTGAAAGCAGGTTACTCGCTGGTGGTTTCTGACCGTAACCCTGAAGTTATCGCAGAAGTGATTGCTGCAGGTGCAGAAACAGCGTCTACGGCTAAAGCGATCGCTGAACAGTGCGACGTCATCATTACCATGCTGCCAAACTCTCCTCATGTGAAAGAAGTGGCGCTGGGTGAAAATGGCATTATTGAAGGCGCGAAACCTGGCACGGTATTGATTGACATGAGTTCTATCGCACCGTTGGCAAGCCGTGAAATCAGCGAAGCGCTGAAAGCGAAAGGCATTGATATGCTGGATGCTCCGGTTAGCGGTGGTGAGCCGAAAGCGATTGATGGCACTCTGTCAGTGATGGTGGGTGGCGATAAGGCTATTTTCGACAAATACTATGACTTAATGAAAGCGATGGCGGGGTCTGTGGTACATACCGGGGAAATCGGCGCAGGCAACGTCACCAAACTGGCCAACCAGGTCATTGTGGCGCTGAATATTGCCGCGATGTCAGAAGCGTTGACGCTGGCAACCAAAGCAGGCGTTAACCCGGATCTGGTTTATCAGGCAATTCGTGGTGGACTGGCGGGCAGTACCGTGCTGGATGCGAAAGCGCCAATGGTGATGGACCGTAACTTCAAGCCAGGTTTCCGTATTGATCTGCATATTAAGGATCTGGCGAATGCGCTGGATACCTCCCACGGCGTTGGCGCGCAACTGCCGCTGACGGCTGCGGTTATGGAGATGATGCAAGCGCTGCGTGCCGATGGTCTGGGAACAGCAGACCATAGCGCCCTTGCGTGCTACTACGAAAAACTGGCGAAAGTCGAAGTTACTCGCTAATGACGTCGTGCCCGGATGGCTTATTGCTATCCGGGCCTGGAATCCAGGCCGAATAAGAGAAACGCCCCCCGGCGTCATGTGGTAACAGGCAAAGGTATGAAAATCGTAATCGCCCCAGACTCTTATAAAGAAAGTTTATCAGCCAGCGAGGTTGCGCAGGCGATAGAAAAAGGATTTCGGGAAATTTTTCCTGATGCACAGTACGTTTCTGTTCCTGTTGCCGACGGTGGCGAAGGAACGGTGGAAGCGATGATTGCTGCCACCCAAGGGGCTGAACGTCACGCCTGGGTTACAGGGCCGCTGGGCGAGAAAGTGAATGCCAGTTGGGGGATCTCCGGCGACGGCAAAACCGCGTTTATCGAAATGGCGGCGGCCAGTGGGCTGGCGCTGGTGCCATCGGAAAAGCGTGATCCGCTGGTAACCACTTCACGTGGCACAGGGGAGTTAATCCTGCAGGCGCTGGAGAGCGGTGCAACAAGTATCATTATCGGCATTGGCGGCAGCGCCACCAACGATGGCGGTGCAGGGATGATGCAGGCGCTGGGAGCGAAGTTAAGCGATGCCAATGGCAATGAAATCGGCTTTGGCGGCGGCAGTCTTAATACTCTGAATACCATTGATATCACTGGCCTCGATCCACGTTTAAAGAATTGTACGATTCGCGTCGCCTGTGATGTCACCAATCCGCTGGTGGGCGACAGTGGCGCTTCGCGGATCTTTGGCCCGCAAAAAGGGGCGAATGAAGCCACGATTGTCGAGCTGGACAAGAATCTCTCTCACTATGCTGATGTCATCAAAAAATCGCTGCATGTTGATGTGAAAGACGTCCCCGGTGCAGGTGCGGCGGGCGGAATGGGCGCGGCGTTGATGGCTTTTCTTGGCGCAGAGCTAAAGAGCGGCATTGAGATTGTGACTACGGCGCTCAATCTGGAAGAACATATTCATGATTGCACGCTGGTTATCACCGGAGAAGGGCGCATTGATAGCCAGAGCATCCATGGCAAAGTACCGATTGGGGTGGCTAATGTGGCGAAGAAATACAATAAACCGGTAATTGGCATTGCGGGTAGTCTTACGAAGGATGTTGGCGTTGTGCACCAGCATGGTATCGATGCTGTATTCAGCGTGTTAAACAGTATTGTTACGCTGGATGAAGCTTTCAGCGGGGCTTATGACAATATTTACCGAGCTTCGCGCAATATTGCTGCAACACTGGCGATTGGAATGCGCAACGCGGGGTGACAAGGGCGTGTAAACCCTCTATACTGCGCGCCGAAGCTGACCAGACAGTCGCCGCTTCGTCGTCGTCCTCTTCGGGGGAGACGGGCGGAGGGGAGGAAAGTCCGGGCTCCATAGGGCAGGGTGCCAGGTAACGCCTGGGGGGGAAACCCACGACCAGTGCAACAGAGAGCAAACCGCCGATGGCCCACGCGAGTGGGATCAGGTAAGGGTGAAAGGGTGCGGTAAGAGCGCACCGCGCGGCTGGTAACAGTCCGTGGCACGGTAAACTCCACCCGGAGCAAGGCCAAATAGGGGTTCATAAGGTACGGCCCGTACTGAACCCGGGTAGGCTGCTTGAGCCAGTGAGCGATTGCTGGCCTAGATGAATGACTGTCCACGACAGAACCCGGCTTATCGGTCAGTTTCACCTCTTCAACGAAAACCCGCTAGTGCAAACTGGCGGGTTTTTGCTTTTAGCGGGGCGGTAAGATGAATGACTGTCCACGACGCTATACCTAAAAGAAAGCGGCTTATCGGTCAGTTTCTTTTTTTCAGTATAAATACTCTTTTTTCGTCACCCTTGTTGTCTCCCGAGATTACTTACCTTCAAATATGAATTATTAGTTTTGTGATCATCAACACAAAATGCTATCCGTGCATTATGAGGGCAGCAGAAATCATGGAAAACGATTGCATTCACAAAATGACGTCCTGCTATGATGGTAAAAGTTGACGTTAATCAATTGTTCGAGATGATCAATATCTGTATTCGATTTTTTAAAATATTGATAAAATAGATGTTTTGTGGCCAACAAATTCCGCGAAAAAATGTGACGCGGCGCATTATTTACCTGTAAATATGATTTGTTTATAATAAAATTTGATAACTTGCTCATTAAATTTAACTTAAAATTCGCCTGAGAAATACACGATATTTGCTTGAAATATCGTCGCAGGACATTTTTTAATAAGCCATATAAAGCGTGTTGTTATCGCCATAAAATATGGTTATCCCCCCCTGTGTTTTTTGATAAAAGTCAGGCTTTACGTCGATTTTATTATGTCAACTCATTGATATTAAAGATTTATATTGATTTAAGTAGATGCCTGGAAAGCAATTGAAAGTTAATTTGTGAGTGGTCGCACATATCCTGTTCATTCCATTTTGATACACTTCATGTCGTCAATGAGGTAATTAATGCAGGTCGATATGAGCACTATTCTTCTTCCTAAAACGCAGCACCTGGTAGTCTTTCAGGAAGTCATCAGAAGTGGCTCTATTGGCTCGGCTGCAAAAGAATTAGGTTTAACTCAACCTGCTGTAAGTAAAATCATTAATGATATTGAAGATTATTTTGGCGTGGAATTAGTGGTACGGAAAAATACCGGTGTAACGCTGACGCCAGCCGGTCAATTGTTGCTCTCACGTTCCGAATCCATTACCCGCGAAATGAAAAATATGGTTAATGAGATAAGCGGTATGTCCTCTGAAGCCGTGGTGGAAGTCTCATTTGGTTTTCCTTCGCTAATTGGCTTTACCTTTATGTCCGGGATGATCAATAAATTCAAAGAGGTGTTCCCGAGAGCGCAAGTCTCAATGTATGAAGCACAGTTGTCCTCGTTCTTACCTGCTATCCGCGACGGACGCCTCGATTTTGCGATTGGTACATTAAGTGCAGAGATGAAGCTTCAGGATTTGCATGTTGAGCCACTGTTCGAGTCCGAGTTTGTGCTGGTGGCCAGCAAGTCCCGAACATGCACCGGCACTACCACGCTGGAGTCGTTGAAAAACGAACAGTGGGTGTTGCCGCAAACTAATATGGGATACTACAGCGAACTTCTCACCACGTTACAAAGAAATGGCATCAGTATTGAAAACATCGTTAAAACCGACTCAGTCGTGACAATTTATAATCTTGTTCTCAATGCTGATTTCTTAACCGTGATTCCTTGTGATATGACTTCACCTTTTGGTTCTAATCAATTTATTACTATTCCGGTTGAAGAAACGTTGCCCGTGGCGCGATATGCCGCGGTATGGTCAAAAAATTATCGTATTAAAAAAGCAGCATCGGTTTTGGTTGAACTAGCCAAAGAGTATTCATCTTATAATGGGTGTAGACGAAGACAATTAATAGAAGCTGATTAGTTATTTGTTTTTTCTCAAACATAAATAATCCACCTGTCTTTTTTCGGGTGTCGGTTACGGTTACCTACATATTTAATTCAGGTTAAGAGGTTTATCATGCATATTACATACGATCTCCCGGTTGCTATTGATGACATTATCGAAGCAAAACAACGACTGGCTGGGCGAATTTATAAAACAGGCATGCCTCGATCCAATTATTTTAGTGAACGTTGCAAAGGTGAAATATTCCTTAAGTTTGAAAATATGCAGCGTACTGGTTCATTTAAAATTCGTGGCGCATTTAATAAATTAAGCTCTTTAACTGATGCTGAAAAACGCAAAGGTGTGGTGGCCTGTTCTGCGGGTAACCATGCGCAAGGGGTTTCGCTCTCCTGCGCAATGCTGGGCATCGACGGGAAAGTGGTAATGCCGAAAGGCGCGCCAAAATCCAAGGTCGCGGCGACATGTGACTACTCCGCTGAAGTTGTTCTGCACGGCGACAACTTTAACGACACCATCGCCAAAGTTAGCGAAATTGTCGAAACGGAAGGCCGTATTTTTATCCCACCGTATGATGATCCGAAAGTGATTGCCGGTCAGGGAACGATTGGCCTGGAAATTATGGAAGATCTCTATGATGTCGATAATGTGATTGTGCCAATTGGCGGTGGCGGTTTAATTGCTGGTATTGCGGTAGCGATTAAATCTATTAACCCGACAATTCGTGTTATTGGCGTACAGTCAGAAAACGTTCACGGCATGGCGGCTTCTTTCCACTCGGGAGAAATAACCACGCACCGAACTACCGGCACCCTGGCGGATGGTTGTGATGTCGCCCGCCCGGGTAATTTAACTTACCAAATCGTTCGTGAATTAGTCGATGACATAGTGCTGGTCAGCGAAGACGAAATCAGAAACAGTATGATTGCCTTAATTCAGCGTAATAAAGTCGTCACCGAAGGCGCAGGCGCTCTGGCATGTGCTGCGTTATTAAGCGGTAAATTAGACCAATATATTCAAAACAGAAAAACCGTCAGCATTATTTCCGGCGGTAATATCGATCTTTCTCGCGTCTCTCAAATCACCGGTTTCGTTGACGCTTAATTAATTCGTTGAGGATAGGATATGAGTACTTCAGATAGCATTGTATCCAGCCAGACAAAACAATCGTCCTGGCGTAAATCAGATACCACATGGACGTTGGGTTTGTTCGGCACAGCTATTGGTGCTGGCGTGCTGTTCTTCCCTATCCGCGCAGGTTTTGGCGGACTGATCCCGATTCTTCTGATGTTGGTATTGGCATACCCCATCGCGTTTTATTGCCACCGGGCGCTGGCGCGTCTGTGTCTTTCTGGCTCTAACCCTTCCGGCAACATTACGGAAACGGTGGAAGAGCACTTTGGTAAAACTGGTGGCGTGGTTATCACGTTCCTGTACTTCTTCGCGATTTGCCCACTGTTGTGGATTTATGGCGTCACTATTACCAACACCTTTATGACATTCTGGGAAAACCAGCTTGGCTTTGCGGCGTTGAACCGCGGCTTCGTGGCGCTGTTCCTGCTGCTGCTGATGGCGTTCGTCATTTGGTTTGGTAAGGATCTGATGGTTAAAGTGATGAGTTACCTGGTATGGCCATTTATCGCCAGCCTGGTACTGATTTCTCTGTCACTGATCCCTTACTGGAACTCTGCTGTTATTGATCAAGTTGACCTCAGTGCGCTGACGTTAACCGGTCATGACGGTATCCTGATCACCGTCTGGCTGGGGATTTCCATCATGGTCTTCTCCTTTAACTTCTCGCCAATCGTCTCTTCCTTCGTGGTTTCTAAGCGTGAAGAGTATGAGAAAGACTTCGGTCGCGACTTCACCGAGCAGAAATGCTCACAGATCATCTCCCGTGCCAGCATGCTGATGGTTGCAGTGGTCATGTTCTTTGCCTTCAGCTGCCTGTTTACGCTGTCTCCGGCAAACATGGCGGAAGCAAAAGCACAGAACATTCCGGTGCTTTCTTATCTGGCTAACCACTTTGCTTCCATGTCCGGTGAGAAATCGACGTTCGCCACCGTACTGGAATATGCCGCTTCTATCATCGCACTGGTTGCTATCTTCAAATCTTTCTTCGGTCACTATCTGGGAACGCTGGAAGGTCTGAACGGTCTGGTACTGAAGTTCGGCTACAAAGGCGATAAGACGAAAGTGTCTTCCGGCAAACTGAACACCATCAGCATGATCTTCATCATGGGTTCCACCTGGGTAGTTGCTTACGCCAACCCGAACATTCTGGACCTGATTGAAGCCATGGGCGCGCCGATTATCGCTTCACTGCTGTGCCTGTTGCCGATGTATGCCATCCGTAAAGCGCCGTCGCTGGCGAAATACCGTGGTCGTCTGGATAACGTGTTTGTTACCGTGATTGGTCTGCTGACCATCCTGAATATCGTGTACAAACTGTTTTAATCCGTAACTCAGGATGAGAAAAGAGATGAATGAATTTCCGGTTGTTTTGGTTATTAACTGTGGTTCGTCTTCAATTAAGTTTTCCGTGTTGGATGCCTCGAACTGTGAAGTATTAATGTCAGGTATTGCCGACGGTATTAATTCGGAAAATGCATTCTTATCCGTAAATGGAGGAGAGCCAGCACCGCTGGCTCACCACAGCTACGAAGGTGCATTGAAGGCAATTGCGTTTGAACTGGAAAAACGGAATTTAAATGACAGCGTGGCCTTAATTGGCCACCGCATCGCCCACGGCGGCAGTATTTTTACCGAGTCCGCCATTATTACCGATGAAGTCATTGATAATATCCGTCGCGTTTCTCCACTGGCGCCGCTGCATAATTACGCCAATTTAAGTGGCATTGAATCGGCCCAGCAATTATTTCCTGGCGTAACTCAGGTAGCAGTATTTGATACCAGCTTCCACCAGACAATGGCCCCGGAAGCGTATTTATACGGCCTGCCGTGGAAATATTACGAAGAGCTGGGTGTGCGCCGCTATGGCTTCCACGGCACGTCTCACCGCTATGTTTCCCAGCGCGCGCATTCTCTGCTGGATCTGGCGGAAGATGACTCCGGCCTGGTGGTGGCGCATCTTGGCAATGGCGCGTCTATTTGCGCGGTTCGTAACGGGCAGAGCGTGGATACCTCAATGGGGATGACGCCGCTGGAAGGGCTGATGATGGGGACGCGCAGTGGCGATGTCGACTTCGGCGCGATGTCCTGGGTGGCCAGCCAAACCAACCAGAGTCTTAGCGACCTGGAACGCGTGGTGAATAAAGAATCGGGACTATTGGGGATTTCCGGTCTTTCTTCCGACTTGCGTGTACTGGAAAAAGCCTGGCATGAAGGTCATGAACGTGCACAACTGGCAATTAAAACGTTTGTTCACCGAATTGCCCGTCATATTGCCGGACACGCTGCCTCATTACATCGCCTGGATGGAATTATATTCACCGGTGGAATAGGTGAGAATTCAAGTTTAATTCGTCGTCTGGTCATGGAACATTTGACTGTATTAGGCGTAGAGATTGATGCAGAAATGAATAATCGCTCTAACGCTTACGGTGAAAGAATTGTGTCCAGTGAAAATGCGCGCGTAATTTGCGCCGTTATTCCGACTAATGAAGAAAAAATGATTGCGCTAGATGCAATTCATTTAGGCAAAGTTAAAGCACCCGCAGAATTTGCATAATTTAGTTGAAGTATTGTAGAGAGATTATTTTTCATGAAGGTAGATGTTGATACCAGCGATAAGCTGTACGCCGACGCATGGCTTGGCTTTAAAGGTACGGACTGGAAAAACGAAATTAATGTCCGCGATTTTATTCAACATAACTATACACCGTATGAAGGGGATGAATCTTTCCTCGCCGAAGCGACGCCAGCCACTACGGCATTGTGGGAAAAGGTGATGGAAGGTATTCGTATCGAAAACGCGACCCATGCGCCGGTTGATTTCGATACCAATATTGCCACCACCATTACTGCCCATGATGCCGGTTATATCAACCAGCCGTTGGAAAAAATCGTTGGCCTGCAAACAGATGCGCCACTGAAACGTGCGCTGCATCCGTTCGGCGGCATCAACATGATTAAAAGTTCATTCCACGCCTATGGCCGTGAAATGGACAGCGAATTTGAATACGTGTTTACCGATCTGCGTAAAACCCATAACCAGGGCGTATTTGATGCTTACTCACCGGATATGCTGCGCTGCCGTAAATCTGGCGTATTGACTGGTCTGCCGGACGGTTATGGCCGTGGACGTATTATCGGTGACTATCGCCGCGTGGCGTTGTACGGCATCAGTTATCTGGTCCGTGAACGCGAACTGCAATTTGCCGATCTCCAGTCTCGTCTGGAAAAAGGGCAAGATCTGGAAGCCACCATCCGTCTGCGTGAAGAGCTGGCAGAACATCGTCATGCGCTGCTGCAGATTCAGGAAATGGCGGCGAAATACGGCTTCGACATCTCTCGTCCAGCGCAGAATGCACAGGAAGCGGTGCAGTGGCTCTACTTCGCTTACCTGGCGGCGGTGAAATCGCAAAACGGCGGCGCGATGTCGCTGGGTCGTACTGCATCGTTCCTCGATATCTACATTGAACGTGACTTCAAAGCCGGTGTGCTCAACGAGCAGCAGGCGCAGGAATTGATCGACCACTTCATCATGAAGATCCGCATGGTGCGCTTCCTGCGTACGCCGGAATTTGATTCGCTGTTCTCCGGCGACCCTATCTGGGCAACGGAAGTCATCGGCGGGATGGGGCTGGACGGTCGTACCCTGGTGACCAAAAACTCCTTCCGTTATCTGCATACACTGCACACCATGGGGCCAGCACCGGAACCTAACCTGACCATTCTGTGGTCGGAAGCATTGCCGATTGCCTTCAAAAAATATGCGGCACAAGTCTCCATCGTCACTTCTTCTTTGCAGTATGAAAACGACGATCTGATGCGTACTGACTTCAACAGCGACGATTACGCGATTGCCTGCTGCGTCAGCCCGATGGTGATTGGTAAGCAGATGCAGTTCTTCGGCGCACGCGCTAACCTGGCGAAAACGCTGCTGTACGCAATTAACGGCGGAGTGGATGAGAAGCTGAAGATTCAGGTCGGCCCGAAAACAGCACCACTGATGGACGACGTTCTGGACTACGACAAAGTCATGAGCAGCCTCGACCATTTCATGGACTGGTTGGCAGTGCAGTACATCAGCGCGCTGAACATCATCCATTACATGCATGACAAGTACAGCTACGAAGCCTCACTGATGGCGCTGCACGATCGTGATGTTTATCGCACGATGGCATGTGGTATTGCGGGCCTGTCGGTGGCGACGGACTCCCTGTCTGCTATCAAATATGCCCGCGTGAAACCAATCCGTGACGAAAACGGCCTGGCGGTGGACTTTGAAATCGACGGCGAATATCCGCAGTACGGCAACAACGACGAGCGCGTAGACAGCATTGCCTGCGACCTGGTTGAACGCTTTATGAAGAAAATTAAAGCCCTGCCAACCTATCGTAACGCCGTACCAACTCAGTCGATTCTGACCATCACCTCTAACGTGGTGTACGGCCAGAAAACCGGTAACACACCGGATGGTCGTCGCGCCGGTACACCGTTCGCACCGGGCGCTAACCCGATGCACGGTCGTGACCGCAAAGGGGCCGTGGCTTCGCTGACCTCCGTTGCCAAGCTGCCGTTCACCTACGCCAAAGACGGTATTTCGTACACCTTCTCAATTGTCCCTGCGGCGCTGGGCAAAGAAGATCCGGTACGCAAAACCAACCTTGTCGGCCTGCTGGATGGTTATTTCCACCACGAAGCGGATGTGGAAGGCGGTCAGCACCTCAACGTCAACGTTATGAATCGGGAAATGTTGCTGGATGCCATTGAGCACCCGGAAAAATATCCAAACCTGACAATCCGTGTCTCTGGCTACGCCGTGCGCTTCAACGCACTGACCCGTGAACAGCAGCAGGATGTGATTTCACGTACCTTTACCCAGGCGCTTTGATGCCGGAGGATGTATGAAAAAGATTATCGAAACGCAACGTGCGCCAGGCGCAATCGGCCCGTATGTTCAGGGCGTTGATTTAGGCAGCATGGTCTTCACCTCCGGACAGATTCCGGTTTGTCCGCAGACCGGGGAGATCCCGGCTGATGTGAAAGATCAGGCGCGTTTAAGTCTGGAAAACGTCAAAGCGATCGTGGTTGCTGCCGGGCTGACCGTTGGCGATATCGTGAAGATGACGGTGTTCATTACCGACCTTAATGACTTTGGCACCATCAATGAAGTTTACAAGCAGTTTTTTGACGAGCATCAGGCGACCTACCCGACACGCAGCTGCGTGCAGGTAGCGCGTTTGCCGAAAGATGTGAAGCTGGAAATTGAAGCTATCGCGGTACGCAACGCATAAAGCTCCTGAGCGGGGCGATCGCAGGGTCGCTCCGCTCCTCTTCACGAACGGCAATCCGAGGGTGTGGATATGATTAGTGCATTCGATATTTTCAAAATTGGGATTGGTCCCTCCAGTTCTCATACCGTGGGGCCAATGAATGCCGGAAAAAGTTTTATTGATCGACTGGAGAAGAGCGGCTTATTAACCGCGACGAGCCACATTGTGGTCGATCTTTATGGATCGTTGTCACTGACTGGCAAAGGTCACGCCACGGATATCGCTATCATCATGGGACTGGCAGGTAATAGTCCGCAGGACGTTGTTATTGATGAGATACCTGCATTTATTGAATTAGTGACGCGCAGCGGAAGGTTGTCGGTGGCAGCGGGCGCACATGTCGTTGATTTCCCAGTGGCAAAGAACATTATTTTCCATGCGGAAACGCTGCCCCGTCATGAGAATGGGATGCGTATTACCGCGTGGAAAGAGCAGGAAGAACTGTTAAGCAAAACCTATTATTCAGTCGGTGGCGGATTTATTGTCGAAGAAGAACAATTCGGCCTGTCACTGGATGTTGAAACGCTCGTCCCTTACGATTTCCATTCAGCAGGTGAGCTGCTGAAAATGTGTGATTACAACGGGTTATCTATTTCTGGTTTGATGCTGCAAAACGAGTTGGCGCTACGTAGCAAAGCCGAAATTGATGCTGGTTTTTCGCGTATCTGGCAGGTGATGCATGACGGTATTGAACGCGGCATGAATACCGAAGGTGTGCTGCCAGGCCCGCTCAATGTGCCACGTCGGGCGGTGGCGCTGCGGCGTTTGCTGGTTTCCAGCGACAATATCTCTAACGATCCGATGAACGTGATCGACTGGATCAATATGTTTGCTCTGGCAGTCAGCGAAGAAAACGCCGCTGGCGGACGTGTTGTGACAGCGCCAACTAACGGCGCTTGCGGCATTATTCCTGCGGTGCTGGCCTATTACGATAAATTCCGCCGCCCGCTCAATGAGCGCTCCATTGCCCGTTTTCTGCTGGCGGCTGGCGCTATCGGTGCGCTGTATAAAATGAATGCCTCCATTTCCGGTGCGGAAGTGGGCTGTCAGGGCGAAATTGGCGTGGCCTGTTCAATGGCGGCGGCAGGGTTAACCGAACTGCTGGGCGGCAGCCCGGCGCAGGTGTGCAATGCGGCGGAAATCGCTATGGAACACAACCTGGGACTGACCTGCGATCCGGTTGCCGGGCAGGTGCAAATTCCGTGTATTGAACGCAATGCTATTAATGCTGTTAAAGCCGTGAACGCCGCGCGGATGGCGATGGGACGCACTTCTGCACCGCGTGTTTCTCTCGATAAAGTTATCGAGACGATGTACGAAACCGGCAAAGATATGAACGATAAATACCGCGAAACTTCACGCGGAGGACTGGCCATTAAAGTGGTCTGCGGCTGATATCTCATCCACGTTTATACTGGGGTGCACAAAATGTGCACCCTTTTTTATTGTGATCTGCCGCAAATAGAGAATAACTATTTCTCTAAGATTGATTTGATAGAAAATTATTATCCATAACTGCTATTTCAAAGTCTTGATTGTGAAGATTTTCTCTGACCTCACGCGTATCATTTCTTCATTCTAATAACTCGCCTGCAAAAAAACGTAGACCGCGTATCGCCTTGATGCGGCTCGAAAAAAATAATAAGCCCTACAAAATATTGAGCGAGAACTTATGGAAATTGCAACGAATAAAGGCGTCATTGCAGACGCTTCGACCCCGGCGGGTCGTGCTGGAATGAGTGAAAGTGAATGGCGTGAAGCTATCAAATTCGACAGTACCGACACCGGTTGGGTGATTATGAGTATTGGGATGGCGATTGGCGCGGGGATAGTTTTTCTCCCGGTGCAGGTCGGATTGATGGGATTGTGGGTATTTTTGCTCTCATCAGTAATTGGCTACCCGGCAATGTATCTGTTTCAGCGATTGTTTATTAATACGCTGGCGGAATCTCCAGAGTGTAAAGATTACCCGAGTGTCATTAGTGGTTATTTGGGTAAAAACTGGGGCATTTTATTAGGTGCACTTTACTTTGTGATGCTGGTTATTTGGATGTTTGTTTACTCCACCGCCATCACTAACGATAGCGCCTCCTATCTGCACACTTTCGGCGTGACGGAAGGATTGCTGTCTGACAGTCCGTTTTATGGCCTGGTACTGATTTGTATTCTGGTAGCGATCTCTTCACGCGGCGAGAAACTGTTATTCAAAATTTCGACCGGCATGGTGCTGACCAAACTGCTGGTGGTGGCGGCGCTGGGTGTATCGATGGTCGGGATGTGGCATCTGTATAACGTAGGTTCGCTGCCGCCGCTGGGGCTGCTGGTGAAAAACGCCATTATCACACTGCCGTTTACCTTAACCTCGATTCTGTTTATTCAGACGTTAAGCCCGATGGTGATTTCCTATCGTTCGCGAGAAAAATCGATCGAAGTAGCGCGACATAAAGCGTTGCGGGCGATGAACATTGCGTTTGGGATCCTGTTTGTCACCGTCTTTTTCTACGCAGTGTCGTTCACTCTGGCGATGGGACATGACGAAGCAGTAAAAGCCTATGAGCAGAATATTTCCGCGCTGGCGATTGCAGCTCAATTTATTAGCGGTGACGGTGCAGCATGGGTGAAAGTGGTCAGCGTCATCCTCAATATCTTTGCCGTAATGACAGCGTTCTTTGGCGTCTATTTAGGCTTTCGCGAAGCAACGCAAGGGATCGTAATGAACATCCTGCGCCGCAAGATGCCAGCTGAGAAGATTAACGAAAATCTCGTTCAGCGCGGCATCATGATTTTCGCCATTTTACTGGCCTGGAGCGCCATCGTACTGAATGCGCCAGTGTTGAGCTTTACCTCTATCTGTAGCCCGATTTTCGGCATGGTAGGGTGCCTGATCCCGGCGTGGTTGGTTTACAAAGTACCGGCATTGCACAAATACAAAGGTGCCTCTCTGTACCTGATTATCATCACCGGTTTGTTGCTTTGCGTTTCTCCGTTCCTGGCATTTTCATGATTTACCTGAACTTTTAAGGTTTTTATTATGTTTGATTCGACTTTAAATCCGTTATGGCAGCGTTACATCCTTGCAGTTCAGGAGGAAGTAAAACCGGCGCTGGGATGTACTGAACCGATCTCACTGGCGCTGGCGGCGGCGGTTGCTGCGGCAGAACTGGAAGGTCCGGTTGAACGTGTAGAAGCCTGGGTTTCGCCAAATCTGATGAAGAACGGTCTGGGCGTCACCGTTCCCGGTACGGGAATGGTGGGGCTGCCGATTGCAGCGGCGCTGGGGGCGTTAGGTGGAAATGCCAACGCCGGGCTGGAAGTGCTGAAAGACGCAACGGCGCAGGCAATTGCCGATGCCAAAGCGTTGCTGGCGGCGGGGAAAGTCTCGGTCAAGATCCAGGAACCTTGCGATGAAATCCTCTTCTCACGCGCCAAAGTCTGGAACGGCGAGCAGTGGGGTTGTGTCACCATCGTCGGCGGGCATACCAACATTGTGCATATCGAGACGCACAATGGCGTGGTGTTTACCCAGCAGGCCTGTGTAGCAGAGGGTGAGCAAGAGTCGCCGCTGGCGGTGCTCTCCAGAACGACGCTGGCCGAGATCCTGAAGTTCGTCAATGAAGTGCCGTTTGAGGCTATCCGCTTTATTCTCGATTCTGCGAAATTAAACTGCGCGTTATCACAGGAAGGTCTGAGTGGGAACTGGGGGCTGCATATTGGCGCGACGCTGGAAAAACAGTGTGCACGCGGTTTGCTGGCGAAAGATCTCTCCTCGTCAATTGTGATTCGTACCAGCGCGGCATCCGATGCGCGTATGGGTGGCGCAACGCTTCCGGCAATGAGTAACTCCGGTTCTGGCAACCAGGGGATCACCGCGACAATGCCCGTGGTGGTGGTCGCGGAACACTTCGGGGCAGATGATGAACGGCTGGCGCGCGCGCTGATGCTTTCGCATTTGAGCGCGATTTATATCCATAACCAGCTACCGCGTTTGTCTGCGCTGTGTGCCGCAACGACCGCCGCAATGGGCGCCGCCGCCGGGATGGCATGGCTGGTGGATGGGCGTTATGAAACCATCTCGATGGCGATCAGCAGCATGATCGGTGATGTTAGCGGTATGATTTGCGATGGCGCGTCGAACAGTTGCGCGATGAAGGTTTCGACCAGTGCGTCGGCGGCGTGGAAAGCGGTGTTAATGGCGCTGGATGATACCGCCGTGACCGGCAATGAAGGGATTGTGGCGCATGATGTTGAGCAGTCAATCGCCAACCTGTGCGCGCTGGCAAGCCATTCAATGCAGCAAACTGATCGGCAGATTATAGAGATTATGGCCAGTAAGGCCAGGTAAGCGCCGGATTTCGGATGTCATACCTGATGCCGGATGCGATGCTGACGCATCTTATCCGGCTTACGGATTGTGCAATTTGTTGGTTTTGTAGGCCGGATAAGGCGTTTACGCCGCATCCGGCAACCTGTGTTTACGCGGTAGCTTCATCCTCGGCTAACCGTATTTCGGCGTCGGCGACTATCGCCTCCAACTCACTCAACATCTCTTCATAGCCAAAACTTTTGGTAGCGCGGGTGGTTTCTTTCGCTGCAACGGACTTTACTGGCTGACGTTTCTTCGCCGATTTTTTACTCATCATCTTCTCCCTGTAAAAAAACTAGACAGGTAAATCTATCAGCAAAGCGCGCAGCGGGGAATCAGCAACGAGTGTAATGTTAGCCTCGTCACGAATAAATGCGCCATCACCGCAGGTCAGCGCTGCTTTCTCTTCGTGATGCGTAAGCGCATGAAATTGGCCGTGGATCGATTGCAAATAAGCACGCGGACCATGCAGTTGAAAGTTCGCGCTTTCTCCCTCGGCGAGCACAATATGATGCAACCACACCTGCTGGCGCAGTTGCAGGCTACCTTTCGCGCCATCTGGCGAGGCGATTAATTGCTGTTTATCCATATTTAGCGCCAGTTTTTGAATCAGCGGATTCTCCCGTTGTGGGCAAGCATCCAGCCAGAGCTGCATTCGCGTTAACGGTTTGTCCTTGCTGATATTATGTTCGCTATAACTCACGCCCGGCTGAGTAGAAAGCAATAAGGCTTCACCGGCGCGGGCCTGAACATGATTACCTTCGCTGTCCCGATACTCTGCTTCTCCGTCGAGAATTACATTCAAAATATCAACTTTTGGGTAGGTACGTGGCTGGAAGGCGGCCCCTGGAGCCAACACTTCCTGGTTAAGCACGCGCAGGGAGGCATAGCCTAACAATTTAGGGTCGAAGTAGTGTCCAAAGGAAAAAGTATACCGGGCCTGCAACCATCCGTAGTCTGCTTGTCCACACTGCCTGGCAGTTCGGGTAGTAATCATAATTCTTGACCTCTCTTTACTTCCTTTTATGGTAAGGGGCTGGACGCTACATTGTTAGCCAGATATTCTGCCCGGTATGTTCAAATTTCCTGAATGAGAACGAAATGGCCAAAGAAAGGGCATTAACGCTGGAAGCATTAAGGGTTATGGATGCGATCGATCGCCGTGGTAGTTTTGCGGCGGCGGCCGATGAGCTGGGACGCGTGCCTTCCGCGCTTAGCTACACCATGCAAAAACTGGAAGAAGAGCTCGATGTGGTGCTGTTTGACCGCTCGGGCCATCGCACCAAATTCACCAATGTTGGGCGGATGTTGTTGGAGCGAGGACGTGTTCTGCTGGAAGCCGCAGATAAACTGACCACCGATGCCGAAGCCCTCGCGCGTGGTTGGGAAACGCATCTCACCATCGTGACTGAAGCGCTGGTGCCCACGCCTGCCTTTTTCCCGTTGATCGACAAACTGGCGGCTAAAGCCAATACCCAACTGGCAATCATCACCGAAGTGCTGGCGGGGGCGTGGGAGCGGCTGGAACAGGGGCGAGCAGATATTGTTATCGCGCCGGATATGCATTTTCGCTCCTCGTCGGAGATCAACTCTCGTAAGCTTTACACCTTGATGAACGTCTACGTGGCAGCGCCTGATCACCCGATTCATCAGGAGCCGGAACCGCTTTCTGAAGTGACGCGCGTGAAATATCGCGGAATTGCAGTGGCAGATACTGCTCGTGAACGCCCGGTATTGACCGTACAGTTACTGGATAAACAACCGCGCCTGACGGTCAGCACCATTGAAGATAAACGTCAGGCATTGCTGGCAGGGCTTGGCGTCGCAACGATGCCGTACCCGATGGTAGAAAAAGATATTGCTGAAGGGCGTTTGCGTGTAGTCAGCCCGGAATCGACCAGCGAAATCGATATTATTATGGCCTGGCGTCGCGACAGTATGGGGGAAGCAAAATCCTGGTGTCTGCGGGAAATTCCAAAGTTGTTCGCTGGAAAATAATCTATAAAGCACCTTTCACAAGGTGCTTCTGACTGCTGACAAACGCAAAACTGCCTGATGCGCTACGCTTATCAGGCCTACGCAGTCACTGCAAAATATTGAATTTTTGCGATTTTGTAGGCTGGATAAGGCGTTTTCGCCGCATCCGGCATAAACAAAGCGCACTTTGCCAACAATCTGAAGCACCTTTCACAAGGTGCTTAATTATTATTCCTGTTCCAGTTTTGGATCAGGTCCAAAGCGGTTTTCGCCTGGCGTCCCCGGCTGGCAGTTAAAGATGATGATAATCAGCCAACCGATAAACGGAATTAAGAACAGTAGCACCCACCATGCTGAACGGTCGGTGTCATGCAGGCGACGGAACTGTACTGCCCACCACGGCAAAAACACCAGAATGCCGTAGATAGTCGTCAGGATGCCTTCGCCACCGGCACGTTGCCAGCCCAGCATTTTATCCAGCAGTCCCAGCACGAGCGTAAAGATGATGTTGACCAGAATAAACATCCAGTACTCTTTGCGCCGTGCACGCCCCCGGAAACCGACATAATTTTTTAGTACTTTCAGATACCAGTCCATTTTTGCCTCAATTTTGCTCAATCACTTGTTTTTAAAGCAGCAAATTAAGAATAGACATGAATGAATTTGCAGTAAATATTACTGCGATGAATTAATAAGGCGCTGTGAAGGATAAGGGCAAGCGCAAAATCGCCAGATACGCTACGCTTATCTGGCCTGTGCGGGTTCTGCAATATATTGAATGTACAATGTTTTGTAGGTCAGATAAGGTGTTCACGCCACATTCGACATAACAACACGCACTTAGCCAACAACCAGAGGCACCACGAAGGGTGCCTTTGTTTAACCGAAGCGAACATCCCGCCCGTGCGGTTCATCGAGATCCTGCCACGGGCCAATCGAAATGATTCCCGTTGGGTTGATGGTCTTATGGCTGCGGAAGTAGTGATTACGGATATGGTCGAAATTGACGGTTTCGGCTATTCCCGGCATCTGATAGATATCGCGCAGGAAGCCATACAAATTCAGGTAATCGCTGATACGGTGCTTATCGCACTTGAAGTGGGTGACATACACCGGATCAAAACGAACCAGCGTGGTCCACAGGCGAATATCGGCTTCGGTTAACTGGTTACCCGTCAGGAAGCGATGCTGCCCTAATATCTGTTCCAGTCGCGCCAGCGATTCAAACACTTTCACCACCGCTTCGTCGTACGCTTCCTGGCTGGTGGCAAAACCAGCTTTATAGACGCCATTATTTACGGTGTCGTATATCCAGCCGTTAAGTTCGTCAATTTTAGTTTGCAGAGCAGGGGGGTAATAATCACCCGCTTTTGCGCCCAGTGCGTCAAACGCAGTATTGAACATGCGGATGATTTCTGCTGATTCATTGCTGACAATGGTGTGATTCTTTTTGTCCCACAGCACGGGGACAGTAACTCGTCCGCTGTAGTGTGGATCAGCGTGGAGATAAAGCTGGTACAGGAATTCATGTTGATAGAGCGTGTCGCCGGTTGCACCCGGGAAACTGTCATCAAATGTCCAGCCGTTTTCCAGCATCAGCGGGTTCACTACGGAAACGGAAATAAACGGTTCCAGTCCTTTGAGTTTTCGCATGATCAGCGTGCGGTGCGCCCACGGGCAGGCGAGTGAAACATAGAGATGATAACGATCTTTCTCTGCGATAAAACCGCCTGTGCCAGTGGGGCCAGGCGCGCCATCGGCAGTGAGCCAGTTACGAAATGCGGAAGCTGAACGTTGAAATTTACCGCCAGTGGATTTGGTATCGTACCAGGTGTCATGCCAGACGCCGTCAATCAGTTGACCCATTTTTCTCTCCTCCAATAGCAAAAACGAGGAGCGTTTCTCCTCGTTTGAGACTGATGGCAAACGCAAAACTGCCTGATGCGCTATGCTTATCAGGCCTACGAGGTTCTTGCAATATATTGAATTTGCATGTTTTTGTAGGTCGGATAAGGCGTTCACGCCGCATCCGGCATGAACAACGCGCACTTTGTCAACAATCTGAAACGAGGAGTTTCCCCCTCGTTTTTTATCGTTAAGTATAGCGCGTGCTTACCACTTTTTATTCAGCAGACGGTCGATGCTATACGCGCCCGGTCCGGTAATCGCCAGCAGCAGGAATCCGCCAGAAATTGTCAGGTTTTTCATGAACATCAGCGAGTTGACGCCTTCGGCAAAGTTGCTGTGAAATAAAAACGCCGTCAACAGTGTAAAGCCAGCGGTAAACAGCGCGGTGGTGCGAGTCAGGAAACCAAACAGGATTGCCAGACCACCACCAAACTCAAGCAGAATCACCAGCGGCAGCATAAAGCCCGGGACGCCCATTGCTTCCATATATTGTTGAGTACCCGCGTAGCCAGTAATTTTTCCCCAGCCTGCGGTAATGAACAGAATCGGCATTAAAATACGCGCTACCAGTACACCAACATCTTCTAATTTTTTCATCATACTCTCCACTGCGCCACTCAGGCTGCTGATTGTTTTTTTGTGCAAGGGCGCGGTATTAGCGTCATTGCTGTCGATGGAGAGAATCATAAACGTGGTGAATGGTGATTGTTAGCAAGGAAAACTGTCAAATTTTTTCAAAAAATTTGAGGGATAAGGCCGGAGTAGTTCCGGCCAGAGAGGAAGTTAACCGCGAAGCTGTTGCTGATTGAGGGTGGTTTTAACCAGACGCCACGCACTCCAGACGCCAAAACCGCGCCTGGCCCAGCGGACCAGCATATTCGGATGACGAATAGTCCAGATAGCCATCACGCTGCTGCCGACCAGCGCCCAGGAACGTAGGCTCAACAGCATATTCCAGCGGCGATCATAGGCACCCGTTGCCTCCAGCCAGTCACGCCGACTGGCGGAAAGATCCAACCGTTGCTGCTGGATCTGACGAAGCAGTTGTGCCTTACGTTGTTCACGTTCGACTTTACTGCTCACGGGACTCCTCCTCGAGAAGTTGTCGATCGTTTGCCAGTTCGTGACGCGTATGGCGCAACAAGGTGGATTTGCGCGACTTGCGTAACGTCCAGATACCGCCGATGAGTGCCAGAAGCAGCAACACCACAGTGGTGGCAATCATTGCATTCAGGCGATATTGCGGATCAACGGCCCAGATAATCAGCACCATCAGGCTCATAAGACCAAATGCAGCGAAAAGCATCGTCAGGCCGAGCATCAGTAAAAGCTGAAAGATATTGGCTTTTTCTTCTTCCAGCTCAACCACCGCCAGCCGCAAACGCGTCTCCACCATTTCGACCATGATGGTGACAATTCGCTGCCCGATGCCCAGAACGCTTTTACCGGGCCCTTGCGCGTGATGAGTTTCCGCCATAATTAACGACGCGACAGCAGAACGCCCAGCACCACGCCGATGGCTGCGCCAATACCAACTCCCGCCCACGGATTTTCACGCACATACTCATCGGCACGCGCCGCCGCGACACGGGTTTGTTTAGCAATCGCATCACCGGTTTCACCCAGACGATAGCGACTCTGTTTCAGAGCCTGTTCCGCTTTGCTACGAATCTTACTCAGCTCTTCTTTTGACTTTTCGCCAGAGGAGCTAAGCACCTCTTCCAGCGTATCGGATAGGGATTTCAACTCAGCACGCAGATGTTCCGTAGTGTGTTCTTTCGACATAGTTTTCTCCAGGTGAGTAAGTATTAACTATTGGGGATTAGTAGTCGCGCGCTTCCAGCTTTTTCAGCTCTTCCTGCGCTTCTGCCAGTTTCCGTTCGCGTTTAGCAATCTTATCCGCATCGCCTTTTTGTTTCGCCTCGGCTAAATCATGTTTGCGTTCTGCCACTTCATCTTTCTGCTTCGCGATTTTCTTTTGATGATCGGCACGCAACTGGTTATCTGAACAATTCGCCCGCACTTCGCTAAGGGCTTTGTTCAGGCCGTTGATACGATTCTGGTTTTGATGTTTTTCGGCATAGCTGATCTCCTTAAGGATATTTTGCTCCTTTTCCTGACAAAGGGTAGTGGCATAACTACTGACACTAAGAGCAAAAAGAGAAACAGCTAAAGCGATGCGGTATTTCATTCTTGAACCTTCCATTGTGACTCGGACCCATTACAGAGGAACGATTGTCCAGACAACGAGGCGGTGGTATTAACCACCGCCTTATTAATCATAGACAGTAACGGTGAAATCACCAAAGTGAGTGATATGTTTCGGATAACAGGAAGTTATCCGAAGCGATGAGAATTGTCCCGCAGCCGGGTCAGCCATTGCATGGCCTGATTATTATCGTCCTGCTGCGCAATGATGTAGCCATGAGGCAATGTTCTGTCGAGGACCGCTTTGGCGGCGGCACTTTGATCGCTGGAATCAAACGTAATCAACAGTGTGTCATTCTTAGGGGTGATGCTTTTGAAAGGAATGCCATGAGCGTCTAGGTGATGCCAGATGGAAAAACCGTCCGGCATCGTCGTCCCTTGATGAATGGCGCGGATCGCCAGCGTGGATTCTTGTTGACGAACCGCAGACCAGGCCAGCAGCAGCGTGCCAGCCAGCAATATAGCAGCGCCGAACCAGGCTAGCTGGCGAAGCGACATGCGAGGTATTTGCATCCTTTACCCCCGATTTCCATATTTCTTTTTCCATAAAACAACCAGAGAACCTGCCAGGCCGAACACCAGCAGTACCACCGGGAGCAGCATCAGGCATGACATCAGCTGGTCCTCATACTTCAAAAATACCGGCGTCTTGCCGAGCATGTAACCTAAGGTTGTCAGGATCAACACCCACAGCAGGCCACTCATCCAGTTGAAGAACTGAAAGCGGGCGTTATTCAGCCCTGACAGTCCGGCAATGGTCGGCAGTAATGTTCTGACAAATGCGATAAAGCGACCAATTAACAGCGCAGATAAACCGTGTTTATGAAAAAGATGGTGTGCGCGTTGGTGGTAGTGCGCAGGTAAATGGGATAGCCAGTTTTGTACGGTGCGGGTGTTTCCCAGCCATCGCCCCTGTATGTAGCTGACCCAGCAACCGAGGCTGGCCGCAACAGTGAGCAGCATAATAGTCTGCGGGTAACCCATTGCGCCTTTGGCAATCAATACACCAACCAACACCAGTAAGCTGTCGCCTGGTAAAAAGGCCGCTGGAAGCAAGCCGTTTTCGAGGAACAAAATCACAAACAAGACAAAATACAACATGCCAATCATCGACGGATTGGCCAGGGTTTCAAAATCCTGCGCCCACAGGGCTTGCAGCAATTGGGTCAAAAGTTCCATTCATTATTCCTGGTGAATCGGTTAACGCCACGCCGGTTTTAAATGATGCACACCCGTCAGGTTATTGCTGTTGTTGTATATATTGCGGGTCGAGACACCAATACGGCCTGAACTATTCCCTGTTAAAACGTGAGATAAGAATACATTTAATAGCATAAATTCAAATTGAATCTAATTGTAACAAAGGTCAACGTTGTTCGTTATCAAAATTACATGTCCGTGGAGTCTGATTTTGCTGATTGCAGAGGAGGGTGGCGAGAGGATTTACACAGGCTGACACTTTATACTTTTCGCTTACTGATAAAGCGAACAGGCGCGTTGCTGCGCCTGTCAGAAATGGGAGTTTATTTGCTGCTGTTGGCCACAGTATCCAGATGAACGACAGGATTCTCGGCGAACAAATAGCGGTCGGCATTGAATTCGAAATCGTCACTGGTTTCGTTAAACAACATAATTTTGGTATTTTCCAGATGCTGCCACATTGCAAGTTTGGCGGCATGAGGATCTTTGCGTATCAACGCTTTGAGGATCTGATCGTGGTCATCACACCAGTTATCGACGGTACGGGAATCAATGTGCTCGTGCAATTTTTTCCAGTACGGGTTATGACTACGCTGGGTCCACATTTTCTCAACGATGGCAGCCAGTGCAGAGTTCTGCGTCGCTAATGCGACCTGAATATGAAACTGCAAATCCCACTCGGAATCACGGAAGCATTGTTCGCCGCGCGCCTGTTCCTGGATGGCCATCAGTTTCATGATGTCCTGTTTCGTTACCTGGGTTGCAGCAAACTCGGCAATATTGCTTTCGATAAGTTGACGAGCCTGGAGCAGTTCAAACGGACCGTAATTGGCAAATTCCATATTCGCGTCTGCCGCCTGCTGATGGCGAGGCTGGTTGGAAACCACATGAATTCCCGAGCCTTTGCGTACTTCTACATAGCCCTCAACTTCAAGCATGATGATGGCTTCACGAACCACGGTGCGGCTGACGTTTTTTTCATCAGAAATAAAACGTTCGGCGGGCAGTTTATCACCCACCAGATAGACGCCCTGCTCGATGCGCTCTTTCAGGTCAGCGGCGAGCTGTTGGTACAAACGGCGTGGTTCAGTGATTTCCATATGCGCTCCAGGCATGATACGGCAGACTATATTTGTTATACCACTTTTGCGAGCTTAGCTCTACTCGCAGTGGTGAAAAAGCCGCCTGAGAAGGCGGCTTTGAAGGGAAACTAAAACTTACATTTAGCGTTAATGTTGCGGTGCGGGATCGTTATGTGTTTCCTGCGCCACCTCAATCGCCGGTTTGTTCTGCAACACGGTCCAGATAACCAGCGCACCTAACAGGTCGAACACTGCCAGCACTGCGAACAGTGGGCTGAAGCCGATGGTGTCAGCCAGTGCACCTACAACCAGCGCAAACAGCGTACTTGCAAGCCATGCAGACATCCCGGTCAGACCGTTCGCCGTTGCCACTTCGTTACGACCAAACACGTCAGAAGAGAGGGTAATCAGCGCGCCAGACAGTGCCTGGTGAGCAAAACCACCGATACACAGCAGCATAATCGCGACATACGGGTTGGTGAACAGACCGATCATACCTGGGCCAATCATCAGTACCGCACCCAGTGTTACCACCATCTTACGGGAAACAATCAGGTTCACACCAAACCAACGCTGGAACAGTGGCGGCAGGTAACCACCGAGGATACAACCAAGGTCAGCAAACAGCATTGGCATCCAGGCGAACATCGCGATCTCTTTCAAGTTAAAGCCGTAAACTTTAAACATGAACAGCGGGATCCACGCGTTGAAGGTACCCCAGGCCGGTTCAGCCAGGAAGCGCGGTAATGCGATACCCCAGAACTGACGGTTACGCAGGATCTGACCAACGGACATTTTCTTCGCCGCGCCAACCTGGTGCTGGGCTTCCTGACCATTAATAATGTAGTCACGTTCTTCATCGGTCAGATGTTTCTGGTCGCGTGGATGTTTATAGAAAATCAGCCATGCCATCGCCCAGATAAAGCTCAACGCACCGGAGATAATAAATGCCATCTGCCAGCTGTGCATGACGATTGCCCATACCACCAGCGGCGGCGCAATCATCGCACCAATTGAGGAACCAACGTTAAAGTAACCTACTGCGATGGAGCGTTCTTTCGCCGGGAACCATTCGGAACTGGCTTTCAGACCTGCAGGGATCATCGCTGCTTCTGCCGCACCTACCGCACCACGGGCAATCGCCAGACCGCCCCAGCTACCAGCCAGTGCAGTTGCGCCACAGAATACCGCCCACAACACGGCAAACATTGCGTAACCGATTTTTGTCCCCAGAACATCCAGAACATAACCCGCTACAGGTTGCATGACCGTATATGCAGCAGAATAGGCTGCGATGATGTAGGAATACTGTTGGGTGGAGATGTTTAACTCTTCCATCAGAGTTGGTGCAGCTGCCGCCACAGTGTTACGCGTCAGGTAACCGAGCACGGTGCCGAGCGTCACCAATGCGATCATGTACCAACGTAACCCTTTAATTTTACGCATGTAAAACCTCATCGTTTTGTTATATCCGCAATAAGCGCGGTCATCATCCTGCCTGGGGCAGAGGATGTTAGTTACGACCGGATGACCGAAAAAAAACCGGTACACCCCGAACGCTGCCATGAAAGTTTCGTGCTAATTCGGCTTCCGTACCGGTCAACCCAATCCATCTAACAAATGAATGAATCGGCAATTTGCATTCCGTCGACTTATGATTCGCGACGGCAGAAAGATAACTTGTCATACAACTTTAAAAGGTGAGAGCCATCACAAATGTGGGAATATTTGTAGGGGCATTACTGGATGAGAGCGAAGCCAGAACTGGCGCGGCTTGCAGAGGGATTTACCACTTTGAGAGTAATTTTTTTAACTACGTTTATTGATCTAACTCACGAAAATATCTTCGGGCTCTGGAAATTGGTGTGATAACTTTGTCAGCATCGCACCCTAAGCAAGCTAGCTCACTCGTTGAGAGGAAGACGATAATGACTCCGTTTATGACTGAAGATTTCCTGTTAGATACTGAATTTGCCCGCCGTCTGTATCACGACTACGCAAAAGACCAGCCGATTTTCGACTACCACTGCCATTTACCGCCGCAGCAAATCGCAGAAGACTATCGCTTTAAGAATCTGTATGACATCTGGCTGAAAGGCGACCACTACAAATGGCGTGCAATGCGTACCAATGGTGTTGCTGAGCGCCTGTGTACTGGTGATGCATCTGACCGTGAGAAGTTTGATGCCTGGGCGGCGACCGTTCCGCACACGATCGGTAACCCGTTATACCACTGGACGCACCTCGAACTGCGTCGTCCGTTTGGCATCACTGGCAAACTGCTGTCTCCGTCTACCGCGGATGAAATCTGGAACGAATGTAACGAACTGCTGGCGCAGGACAAATTCTCCGCGCGCGGCATCATGCAGCAGATGAACGTGAAAATGGTCGGCACCACCGACGACCCGATCGACTCTCTGGAACATCACGCAGAGATCGCCAAAGACGGCTCTTTCACTATTAAAGTGCTGCCGAGCTGGCGTCCGGATAAAGCCTTCAACATTGAACAGGCGACCTTTAACGACTACATGGCGAAGCTGGGTGAAGTTTCCGATACCGACATTCGCCGCTTTGCAGACCTGCAAACTGCCCTGACCAAACGTCTGGATCACTTCGCGGCTCACGGCTGTAAAGTGTCTGACCACGCGCTGGACGTGGTGATGTTTGCCGAAGCGAACGAAGCGGAACTGGACAGCATCCTGGCACGTCGTCTGGCTGGCGAAACCCTGAGTGAGCATGAAGTCGCACAGTTCAAAACTGCGGTGCTGGTATTCCTGGGCGCCGAATACGCACGTCGCGGCTGGGTACAGCAGTACCACATCGGTGCGCTGCGTAATAACAACCTGCGTCAGTTCAAACTGCTGGGGCCGGATGTAGGCTTTGACTCCATCAACGACCGTCCGATGGCGGAAGAGCTGTCTAAGTTGCTGAGCAAGCAGAATGAAGAAAACCTGCTGCCGAAAACCATTCTCTACTGCCTGAACCCGCGCGATAACGAAGTGCTGGGCACCATGATCGGTAACTTCCAGGGCGAAGGTATGCCAGGCAAAATGCAGTTCGGTTCCGGTTGGTGGTTTAACGATCAGAAAGACGGTATGGAACGTCAGATGACCCAACTGGCGCAGCTCGGTCTGCTGAGCCGCTTTGTCGGTATGCTGACTGACAGCCGTAGCTTCCTGTCATACACCCGTCACGAATACTTCCGCCGCATTCTGTGCCAGATGATTGGCCGCTGGGTGGAAGCGGGCGAAGCACCGGCGGACATCAACCTGCTGGGCGAGATGGTGAAAAATATTTGCTTTAACAATGCGCGTGACTACTTCGCCATTGAACTGAACTAAGGTCTGGGGTTGATATGCAATACATCAAGATCCATGCGCTGGATAACGTCGCGGTCGCTTTAGCGGATTTGGCTGAAGGCACAGAAATCAGTGTCGATAACCAGACCGTAACGCTGCGCCAGGATGTTGCTCGTGGACATAAATTTGCGTTAACGGATATCGCAAAAGGGGCCAACGTCATCAAATATGGCCTGCCGATTGGTTATGCATTGGCGGATATTGCGGCGGGGGAACACGTTCACGCCCACAATACGCGCACGAATCTGAGCGATCTGGATCAGTATCGCTATCAACCTGATTTTCAGGATCTGCCTGCGCAAGCGGCAGATCGTGAAGTGCAGATCTATCGTCGCGCTAACGGTGATGTCGGGGTACGTAACGAGTTGTGGATCCTGCCGACCGTGGGCTGCGTCAACGGCATCGCGCGACAGATCCAGAACCGTTTTTTGAAAGAGACGAACAACGCTGAAGGTACCGACGGCGTGTTCCTCTTCAGCCACACCTACGGCTGCTCGCAGCTGGGCGACGATCACATTAATACCCGCACCATGCTGCAAAACATGGTGCGTCATCCGAACGCAGGCGCCGTGTTGGTCATTGGTCTGGGCTGTGAAAACAACCAGGTTGATGCTTTCCGTGAAACGCTGGGCGATATCGATCCTGAACGCGTTCATTTCATGATCTGCCAACAGCAGGATGATGAGATTGAAGCCGGGATCGAGCATTTGCATCAGTTGTATAACGTCATGCGCAACGATAAACGCGAGCCGGGCAAACTCAGCGAACTGAAGTTTGGTCTGGAGTGCGGCGGTTCTGACGGTCTTTCCGGTATTACTGCTAACCCAATGCTGGGGCGTTTCTCTGATTACGTCATCGCTAACGGCGGTACTACCGTACTGACCGAAGTGCCGGAGATGTTTGGTGCAGAGCAGTTACTGATGGACCATTGTCGCGATGAAGCGACGTTTGAAAAACTGGT
Organism: Escherichia sp. E3659; assembly: GCF_005781135.1. Classification (NCBI taxonomy): domain Bacteria; kingdom Pseudomonadati; phylum Pseudomonadota; class Gammaproteobacteria; order Enterobacterales; family Enterobacteriaceae; genus Escherichia; species Escherichia sp. E3659. The sequence continues at coordinate 46,820 of NZ_VATQ01000046.1, forward strand.
CACCATGGTCAACGACTTCAAACAGTACTTTATTGCCCATGACCAGCCGATCTACGAAAACCCATCGCCGGGGAACAAAGCGGGTGGTATCACCACGCTGGAAGATAAATCTCTCGGCTGTACGCAGAAAGCGGGCTCCAGCCAGGTGGTAGACGTGCTGCGCTACGGCGAACGTTTGAAAACACCAGGGCTGAACCTGTTAAGCGCGCCGGGTAATGATGCCGTAGCGACCAGCGCCCTGGCGGGTGCGGGCTGCCACATGGTGCTGTTTAGTACCGGTCGCGGCACGCCGTACGGCGGATTTGTACCGACGGTGAAAATCGCCACCAACAGTGAACTGGCGGCGAAGAAAAAACACTGGATCGACTTTGACGCGGGTCAGCTGATCCACGGTAAAGCGATGCCGCAGTTGCTGGAAGAATTTATCGATACCATCGTTGAGTTTGCCAACGGTAAGCAAACCTGCAACGAGCGTAACGACTTCCGCGAACTGGCGATCTTTAAAAGCGGCGTAACGCTGTAAAGTCGAAATAAGTTGTGAATAAAAAACGGCGTTTCATAATGTGAAGCGCCGTTTGCTTTTCCATACCTGCTAAGGATTTATCATGACCGCGTATTGGCTGGCCCAGGGCGTGGGTGTCATCGCCTTTCTGATTGGTATTACAACATTCTTCAACCGCGATGAACGTCGCTTCAAAATTCAGCTTTCCATCTATAGCGTATTTATTGGCATACATTTTTTCCTGATGGGCGTCTTCCCGGCGGGGGCCAGCTCAATCCTCAATGCTATCCGTACATTAATTACTCTGCGTACCCGTAGTTTATGGATAATGGCGATCTTCATCGTGCTGACGGGTGGAGTTGGTCTGGCGAAGTTCCATCATCCGATAGAGCTGCTGCCGGTCATTGGCACGATTGTCAGTACCTGGGCGCTATTTCGCTTTAAAGGACTGACCATGCGCTGCGTGATGTGGTTTTCTACTTGTTGCTGGTTAACTCACAACATCTGGGCCGGGTCGATTGGTGGCACGATGATTGAAGGCAGTTTTCTGCTGATGAATGGCCTGAATATCATTCGTTTCTGGCGTATGCAGAGAAGGGGAATTGATCCGTTTAAAGTGGAGAAAACCCCTTCCGCCGTAGACGAAAGGGGCTAAGTATTAGTTACGCAGGGCGCTATTTGCCAGACGATCGTCTTCTGCCTGGCACGCCGCTGCGGTGAACAGCACGTCAGTTGAAGAGTTCAGCGCGGTTTCGCAGGAGTCCTGCAATACGCCGATGATAAAGCCGACGGCAACCACCTGCATGGCGATATCGTTCGGAATACCGAACATATTACAGGCCAGCGGGATCAGCAGCAGAGAACCACCTGCCACGCCGGAAGCACCACAGGCGCACAGAGAAGCAACTACGCTCAACAGCAGCGCTGTGGGCAGATCAACCGGAATACCCAGCGTATTAACCGCAGCCAGCGTCAACACGGTAATGGTGATTGCTGCGCCCGCCATATTGATGGTGGCACCGAGCGGAATAGAAACGGAATAGGTATCGCGATCCAGATTCAGCTTTTCACACAATGCCATGTTTACCGGAATATTCGCCGCCGAGCTACGGGTGAAAAAGGCGTATACACCGCTTTCGCGCAGGCACAGCAGCACCAGCGGGAACGGGTTACGACGAATTTTCCACCACACCAGCAATGGGTTAACCACCAGCGCCACCAGTAACATACAGCCAACCAGCACGACCAGCAGTTGTGCGTAGCCCCACAGTGTGGAGAAACCAGTGGTTGCCAGCGTAGAAGAAACCAGACCAAAAATACCGATTGGTGCGAAACGAATCACCAGTTTCACCATAAAGGTAACGGCATTCGACATATCGTTGACCAGGTTTTTGGTGGTTTCGTTACCGTGACGCAGAGCGAAACCAAGGCCAATGGCCCACACCAGAATCCCGATGTAGTTACCTTTCAGCAGAGCCTCAATAGGGTTAGAAACCATGCTCAACACCAGCCCACGCATCACTTCCACGATGCCTGACGGCGGGGAAATATCGCCCGCGCTACTGGACAAATGCAGGGTAGAAGGGAAGGCGAAGCTGAAGACAACCGCAGCCAGCGCGGCAGAGAAAGTACCCAGCAGATAGAGGAACAAAATAGGGCGGATATTGGTTTTCTGCCCGTGCTGGTGGTTAGCGATGGAAGCCATTACCAGCATCAGCACCAGAATTGGCGCTACAGCTTTCAATGCACCAACGAACAAAGTGCCTAACAGACCGACAGCTTCAGCCGCCGGTTTTGAGATCCATGCCAGAAGAATTCCCAGAACAAGGCCGACCAGGATTTGTTTTACCAGGCTGCCATGAGCCAGACGCCGGAATAGCCCCGGTGAACGTTGCGTAGTCATTTTTCGATCCTTTCATTGTGTTGTCGCACATCCCTGGTGCGTTCTGTCGACGCATCTTTCAGGATGTAACAAAGTGTTTGCAAGGTCGAGTATAAGGAAAGTTACAGCTTCGGGAAGCGAAAAATGCTGGATTTTAAAGAGAGGTCATGTTTTGCAACTTAATGGTTACATTTATTTGACATAAACAGAAGGAAGGACTGGCTACTAAGGCTGATTAGATAACATATGGGCAAAACTATTTGGAATATGAGAACGGTTGCGCTCCTTTAATGTGCTATGCCATATAAAGTCACTGGCGCAGGGAGCGCGCAGGGAGCGGCCAATCGCCGCCGCCCCCTGCACCCCCAGGCTCTGGCGAACAAAATCGCCGCTGCGCGGTTCCCTCAGCTTATCCCTTGCGGCTACCGGGTCGGGCGCAAGGTAACGTCCCTGTAAGATGCGCCCTCGCCGCGCATTCATGCGCGTCGCCCCGGCCTCCAGGGAACGCTTCGGCGATTTTGACGCCACCAACACCCGTGCGGTCTTTTTGTAAAGAGCTATAAGCCGATTACATAATTAATAGCTCACCTTTGTCTGGAATGAGTTATCTCTGGTAATGGCTTAATATACAGCGAATCATTCTCCCCGCTGCTTATCATGCCGATAATTCACCCACGCGTTGATAATAAACGTCGTCACCAGAATGCCAAACACCACGCCCAGCGAAACGGCGATCGGAATATGATAGAAGTCGACAATCAGCATCTTGATACCGATAAACACCAGAATCACCGCCAGACCATATTTGAGCATCGAGAAACGCTCCGCTACGCCCGCCAGCAGGAAATACATCGCACGCAGGCCGAGGATCGCAAATAGGTTTGAGGTCAGCACAATAAACGGGTCGGTAGTCACGGCGAAGATAGCCGGAATGCTATCCACGGCGAAAATCACGTCGCTCAACTCCACCAGAATCAGCACCAGCATCAGCGGCGTGGCATACAACAAGCCATTCTTACGCACAAAGAAATGCTCATTGTCGATGGTGTCGGTCATACGCAAATGACCGCGCAGCCAGCGCACCAACGGCTTGTCGCCAATCCCTGATTCATCTTCATGGGCGAGCGCCATCTTCACGCCAGTAAACAGCAGGAAGGCGCCGAAGATATACAGGATCCAGTCGAACTGAGAAATCAGCCAACTACCGGTGAAGATCATGATGGTACGCAGAACAATCGCCCCGAGCACGCCATACACCAGCACGCGGCGTTGTAATGCCGCCGGAACAGAGAAATAGCTGAACAGCATCAGCCAGACAAAGACGTTATCGACCGCCAACGATTTCTCAATCAGATAACCGGTGAGGAAGGCCAGTGCCTGCGGGTCCGCGACTTCGCGCCCCTGCGTCTGGACTAAATACCACCAGAAAGCGGCGTTAAACAGTAACGAAAGGGTCACCCACACCAGCGACCAGGCCGCAGCTTGTTTCATGGTCATGGCATGCGCGCCACGACGCCCCTGCAACAACAGGTCGATAGCCAGCATAATGGCGACAACAACAGCGAATCCGCCCCATAGCAACGGCGTGCCGACAGTATTCATAGAAGTTCCTTACACATAAAAAAACGGCCAACATCGGAAGACGTCAGCCGCTGCTTTTTATGCATAGACCTCGCCTTCCGGCAAGGTCTCACTTACAACAAAAAAGGAATACGTCTGCGTATTCCTTTCAGATTGGTGACAAAGTGCCTGCGTTTATGCCGGATGCGGCATGAACGCCTTATCCGCCTACAAAATCATGCGAATTCAAAAGATTGCAGGAACTATGTAGGCCTGATAAGCGTAGCGCATCAGGCAATTTTGCGTTTGTCATCAGTCTCAAAGGAATATGTCTGCGTATACCTTTCGGGTTGCCCGGTGACCGGATGTGGTTTTTCACACATCGTAATGACGATCGACCGGCAATGAAGTTACTCCCCTTTGCAGGTAACAAAGTATGACAGACCATTCATCCAGTCAATGGTCTGTTACATGCCTTTTACACTGCTTTACGGTAACCATTATTGTTTTACGCTATCTGCCGGAAAAATCACCCCAGTCTGGCGGCGGATCTCGGTCAGCAGTTTGGCAGTGATGCGGCTGACCGCCAGCCCCGGATGATTAATCAGATGCTCATCCACCAGTTCAGCAAACAGCTCTGCTTCGTAGAGCATGGTATTAATATGCTGTGGCTGAGTGAGATCCTGCATCTGGCTGCCGCGCGGCACAAAGCAGACTTTCTGGCATTCAGAGAGTTTTTCAATCACCAGCGATCCCGCTTCGCCCTGAATCTCGCTCGCCAGGACAGAATCACTGACTTTTGAGTGCTGCAACGTAACGCTGAAATCACCGTAATCCATCACCACCACGCCGTGGGCATCCACGCCGCTTGCCAGCAAACTGGCGGTTGCCTGCACGCTTTTCGGTTCACCGAATAATGCCACCGCCGACGCCAGGCAGTAAAAGCCGATATCCATAATCGAACCGTTAGAGAACGCCGGATTGAAGGTGTTGGGATTCTCACCATCCAGATAACGTTGATACCGCGAGGAATACTGGCAGTAGTTGAAAAAGACTTTCCGCAGTTTGCCGACTTTTGGCAGCGCCTGGCGTAACAGATGAAAGTTAGGCAGGCAGGCCGTTTTAAATGCTTCAAACAGCACCACCTGATTTTCCCGCGCACAGGCAATGGCCGCATCCACTTCCGCCAAATTCGACGCCAGTGGTTTCTCGCAAATCACATGGATTTTATGGCTCAGAAAAAGCTGCGTCTGGGAAAAGTGCAGGGCATTCGGGCTGGCAATATACACCGCGTCAATGGCATCGCTTTCCGCCATCGCTTCCAGCGACGTAAACAGATGCTCGACAGAAAACTCATTGGCGAAATGCTGGGCCTGTTCAAGGCTGCGGGAATAGACGGCGGTTAACTTATATTTACCGCTCTCATGTGCGGCCTCCACGAACTGGTGAGTGATCCAGTTCGTACCAATCACAGCGAAACGTATCATAACGCGTGGATACTCCATAAAGGGATTCTGCCGTCAATGTAGCACGCCTTTTTCATCTTCGACGTGCGCGGATACGCATTATTTCTGCGCCGGACAACCATGCTCACTAAACGGACCAATCATGACCGACGGCCCGAGATATTTTGGCTGGCGATGGAGGATTTTTGCGTCTATCACCGCTCTAACCCTGGCGAGTTTCTCCCGCAGCTGAGTATACAAACCGTGCTTCATATTCAGGTCTGGCGCGTTAAACCCGATAGCATCGATGCCGTACTGTTTTGCCAGCCAGATGGCGCGTTGGTTATGAAATTCCTGCGAGATAATGGTGATATGGTTTTCCCCAAAAACTTTATTGGCACGTACCACTGAATCAAGCGTTGAGAATCCGGCATAGTCACAGAAGATCACTTTTGCCGGTACGCCCTTAGCGATCAAAGCCTGCTGCATGCCTGACGCTTCATCGTAATTTTTACGTCCGTTATCGCCACTGACCAGCAACCATTTCACTTTTCCTGCGTGGTACAACTCTGCGGCGGTATCAATACGTCGGGTAAAGTAGCGATTACCTGGCCTTGCTCCCAACAATAAACCCACGTTACGTGCCGGAATAGCGTTGATGTCACTCCAGGTGAGTTGTTGGCTGGCGTTGACCATTGCCCGATCGGCGATAAAAATCGTCGCGCCTGCCACAAGCAACAGAAAACAGGCAATTTTTGGAGTCCGGCGAGAAAAACAAATGCGGCGAAGAAGGCGGGCAAATGCGCGCAGCATGGTCGTTATCCTTAACGATAGAGGGGAGGTCGATTTTAGGCGCTAAAGGAGGAAAAGATAGCGCCTGCGATCATTTTCAGATTTTGTCCTGTCCCAACGACAACTGCGTCAGCCACAGGCGAGTGTCGAACTCAAGCTGGTGGTACTGCGGTTCCATATGGCAGCACAACTGATAGAACGCTTTGTTATGTTCTTTCTCTTTCAGATGCGCCAGCTCGTGCACCACAATCATGCGCAAAAATGGTTCTGGCGCGTTGCGAAACACGGTGGCGACGCGGATCTCCGCCTTCGCTTTCAGCTTGCCGCCCTGCACACGTGAAACAGCGGTATGTAACCCGAGCGCGTTTTTCAGCACGTGGATCTTATTGTCATACATCACTTTATTGATCGGCGGGGCATTGCGCAGAAACTGATTTTTCAGATCCTGAGTATATTGCCAGAGGGCTTTATCGGTGGCGTAGTTGTGCGTTCCCGGATAGCGTTTTGCCAGTACATCGCCCAGACGCTGTTCATTAATCAGCGTGCGCACCTGGGAAAGCAGCTGCTCGGGATAACCCTGAAGATAAGTAAGATTGCTCATAACCGCCCACGAAAAAGAGAAAAAGGGTATACTCACGCACCCTTTTCAGGGGCAACGTCGAAATTTTATCATTCAGGAGGGCCGATGAGCCACTTAGACAACGGTTTCCGTTCACTGACACTACAACGTTTTCCGGCGACGGATGACGTTAACCCGCTACAGGCGTGGGAAGCGGCGGATGAATATTTGCTGCAACAGTTGGACGATACAGAAATCCGCGGCCCGGTGTTAATCCTGAATGATGCTTTTGGCGCGTTAAGCTGTGCGCTGGCGGAACATAAGCCGTACAGCATTGGCGATTCGTATATTAGCGAACTGGCGACGCGTGAGAATTTACGTCTCAACGGGATTGATGAGTCGAGCGTGAAGTTTCTCGACAGTACCGCTGACTACCCGCAACAGCCGGGGGTGGTGCTGATCAAAGTGCCGAAAACACTGGCATTGCTGGAACAGCAACTGCGTGCGCTGCGCAAAGTGGTCACGCCGGAAACACGCATTATTGCCGGTGCCAAAGCCCGTGACATTCACACTTCCACGCTGGAACTGTTCGAAAAAGTGCTCGGCCCGACCACCACCACGCTGGCATGGAAAAAAGCGCGCCTGATTAATTGCACTTTCAACGAGCCGACGCTGGCCGATGCGCCGGAGACCGTTAGCTGGAAGCTGGAAGGTACTGACTGGACTATCCACAACCATGCGAATGTCTTCTCCCGCACCGGGCTTGATATTGGCGCGCGCTTCTTTATGCAGCATCTGCCGGAAAATCTCGAAGGTGAGATTGTCGATCTCGGCTGTGGTAACGGCGTTATTGGCCTGACGCTACTTGATAAAAACCCGCAGGCGAAAGTGGTGTTTGTCGATGAATCGCCGATGGCGGTTGCTTCCAGCCGTTTGAACGTTGAAACCAACATGCCTGAGGCGTTGGATCGCTGCGAGTTTATGATCAACAACGCGCTCTCCGGCGTGGAGCCTTTCCGCTTTAATGCTGTGCTCTGCAACCCGCCGTTTCATCAGCAACATGCGCTGACCGATAACGTCGCCTGGGAGATGTTCCACCACGCCCGCCGCTGCCTGAAAATCAACGGCGAGCTGTATATCGTTGCCAACCGTCACCTGGATTACTTCCACAAACTGAAGAAAATTTTCGGCAACTGCACCACTATTGCGACGAATAATAAATTTGTGGTGCTGAAAGCGGTGAAGCTGGGGCGTCGTCGATAAGATTGGGAGTTACCTGCCGGATGCGGCGTAAACG
>NZ_VATQ01000047.1:0-33769 GCF_005781135.1 Escherichia sp. E3659
TGCTGCGTTAACAGTAGCAGTAGCGAATACCAGAGCGATAAGAGAACCAAGATATAATTTATTCATAACTTAAAACTACCATTGTTGACATTACTTGGGTGATTTTATATGTGTGTTACAAAAACACGCACATATAAAACATTTGTGAAAGTATGTTTTCTTTATTTTATAAAACCACTTAATTTACTTCATTTTCAGGCGTTTTGCAGAGAGAGAATAACTCATTAACTACCTGAATAACATGTTCCACTCTTGCCAGACAACTTCCGAAATATCCATTGCTGACTCCATTATTATTGCAACTAACGCTCCTTGGATGTTTTAAAACCAGATAATCATACAAAGCCTTTATAACTTTATCGCTACGAATAGAACACAACTCAACAATGCACCAGAATTTATCTTCACTTATTTCTGTTGTTGGTATGACTGTGTTTTTCTTTGATAAAATTGAACTGAAGCGATGTCGACAATAACCACCTGAAAGATCTTCCACCCTCCCTCCTTTCTTTTCATTAAAAAAAGAAGCAACAAAAAAAATAAGTACCACCCGACCTCTTTTTAAATAATAACAAACCAAAGCGGCTGAAAAAACAATCAACTTTGGTTACTAAGACCAAAGACATAAAACAAAACAGAATAAAAAACCAAAAAAAACAAAAAAAATAGATTAAAAATCTATTTTTTTCAAATTTTATAGTGCCATTGTTCGTTTTATTAGTTGACAATGTCTTTTATATGGCAATAAATTGTCTATTTTTATCATTTATATAACCTAAATTTTATATAAAGCTTATCTAAAATTCCGATTAACCCTGATGGGAAATTATCTCCTCCACACTAAACTACCTATTATTAGGTAGTCGATTAGTAAGTATAAGAATTATTATCAGGTTAGATAACTACTAAACCAGTCTTTCGTTTTAAACATCTGATACAAGTCGTAGGCTCATAATTAAAGAAATCTTCCTTCCCCGATGACGCATTGTATGTTTTCTGAACTTTTTATGTTTACCTTATATCGTCGGTAATAGCGCCCGCCTGGTTAAGCAAAGAGTGAAATTACGCGATATGGGAAATGTGGTTTTCCATAAGGATGTTTTCGTCAATAAAGGGGAAACATCCCTCAGGGGAATGTTTCCCCTGAGAAGTGACTGGTTGATTAAATCAACGTTGGTAAAGTGGGCTACGCCACCAGCGCCTGCTCACGCAACACTAGGTATTCAAATGCTTCCCGCGAAAAACGAGCGGCACGAAATACAGCCCGGTTATCTTCTTTTAGCATTTGCAGCCACGAGGCAATATAGCTCTCATGTTGCAAGTCACCATGAATGCCAAGCTCAGCACACAGAAAGGCCGATCCCATCTCCGCTATCAGCTCTTCAATTCCATAAACCGGATCGCCAAACTTCCGCGAAGTGGAAACAATACCGTCTCTCGCCAGCCGAGAAACATGCCCAGTAGAATGCACCAGTTCATGCAACAGCGTACTGTAGTAGTCTTCCACCGAATCAAACTGAGCGGCTTCCGGCATCATAATGTGGTCAACTCCCGGGCGGTAATACGCACGATCCTGATAGCGATGCTTCACTGGCACACCACTACAAGCTACAATCTGCTCTGCCCGGGCAATGCGTTTCACGTCGGGCAAAACCGGTATTTCCGGGTAAAGGTTGTCAGGCAGGTTTTCACACTGCTCAACGTTGAAAAGGTGAAAGCTGGCCATAAAGCAGCGATCCTGCATAACCATCTCGCCGTTCTCATCAAACATCGGCTGGCCGCTGTTATCCGTAGCCTCTTTCTGGAACGGTTTAAGCAGCGTCACCAGCGTCGATTTTTCGCCTTTCCGGACACTCCCACCGGCATCAAGTGCCTGTTTGAACGTCAGCCAGCGATTTGAATGAAATCCCTTATTGGCAGCATCGATCCATAACAGCATCACGTTTATACCGCTGTAGTTCCGGCCAGTTATGGCATTAGCAGGCAAACCCTCCTTTCCGGTTTGCCATGCTTTACGCCAGGGTACTGTACCGTTCTCCAGCGCCGTAATAATCTTGTCGGTTACGGTCTGGAACAAATCCTGCCGTGGGGCAGATTTGCGGTTGGTAGTTTTCTTCGTCATATGCCATTCCCATCAATAAAAAACGGGAATGGCTCCCAGACGGGGAACAATCCCCGTTGGGTTAAAGTAAAAATCAACCAATTAATCAGTTATTAACCATTCATTCAGTTCATCCTGAAAAGAAAAATCCCAAACGCTTGGGCATACTGTCCTGGCCAGTTTAATAACTTCATCGTAAAAAGCCTTACATGAAGGATGTTTATAGCGTGATAAATCGCCATTACATCCCTCTATAAAAGTTCGGGCCAGCCTGGAAATCTGCCACTGATTATCAGTGACATTACTCTCATCTGGTTCCATTTTAAGACCCAGACGCTCGTATGCGGCAACGGTCAACAATTCCCCCTCAAGATTTGCCAGCTCACATAAAGCGTCTATAGAAAAGAGTTTCTCTAGCATTAAAAAGGAACTAGCTCCGGATAAGGCAGCCATAATTTCGACCGATTCAGCGTGCTTTAGTGCATAATCGCGTAGAGCGAAGCAAAGACGAATGTCTTCGTCATCTTCATTAAGGATGGAAAGTTCTCCCAGTGCCAATAAAGACAACGTGATACCAAAAGCCTCTGCAGTCATTGCACCTTCATAGCCATTTCCTGGCACGCTGACACGATACGTCAAAGCCCCTATAGGCACTGTATAAAAGCTATTGTTTGACAATCCGCGACCTTCCCAGCGAACCGGAGCGGCATTACAGTAATCAACACTAAGTTCATCAGCCCAATCATAAAAGAATGATTCGCGTTGACGAGATTTTATAAATTCATGGAACACAGAATCAAAATCACAGTGTTCTGTTACCCGGATGGTTTGTTTCGTTGCCATAAAAAATCCTCGCAGGTTAAGGGCGGGGATTGCTCCCTGACGGGAAATCAATCCCCGCAAGGGTCAAGTTAAGATTTTAAGCAAAACAGCCGTACTGGTGCCTGAAGCCGTGTTCCGTCAACGTTCTTTCTAATTTCCGGACCGCATTAAGCATTTCGTTGCATTCGCGGTTAGTCATGACAAAGTCACGCATCGTGTTCCATGTCAGACTTTGAGTCAGATGCGACAATGCCAGCGCGTCTTCATCGGTCAGTTCAAGCTGAAGTGTCATCTCTCATTCTCCCAGGGTTACAACCAGCACATCGTCAACATATCTGGCGACAAAGTTTTGCGTCCGTTCAGCAGTCTCACCTCCCAGACGGACAAATAGCGTCAGCGAAAATGTCACCTGCTGAGTGTCCGGCTCTGGACGATGGTTCCAGGCATCCTGTGCGGCTTTAATCAGCGCAAATTGCCGACGTTCCCACTGGGAAAAATCAAACACTTCAATAGCGTGTTCCCAGGCCGGGAGCGTGATAGAAACAGGCGTAAATGCCAGAGATAAGCGATTAGTCATCGGTGTATTCCTTACGTAAAAAAGGGAACACCGATCCCCTGTGGGAAGCGTGTTCCCTTAGGGCGAGTGAAAATATTGATAGCGGAAAATCCGCTGTGGTCAGAAGTGTACCTTCATCGCGAAAGCGACCGCTGTTTTCAAAGGCTAAACAGCGTTACCGCCCGAAGGCATCGTCTCTCAGGTCATGACGATTTTGGCTGGTAATCACCCGAAGGCGTCCCTCTCAGATTACCGGACGGGACATTGGCTGTTGTCGGAGACAACGAGTTAGCGTTTAAATGCTATCGCTTATATTCCACAGAGGCAAGCTGGTTTAATTAATCCTCGATATCTGGTTTATTATAGACACGTTCAATATAACGCCCCCGACCATCACCGTGCCCCAGATCCATAGACACCATTGCTTTCGCCTCATCGTCACTCATCCCCTTGCTTTTATGATATTCCATCGCTTCACCTGCCCAGGCATATCGCAAACTATGAGGCGCATATTTCCCTACTAATCCCGCATCTCTGACAATATTTCGATAGCGGTCAATCGCTGATTTCAGATCCGGTTTATCAACCAGCTTACCATTATTTTCAGTAGCAACTTTCAGAGCATAATTGACCGCGCTTAGCATTTTATCGCGATCGATAATCGTCGTATCTCTTGGTCGCCCTCCTTTTGTACCAAATACAATCCTGATACGATCATCACCACGCAATATTGCACGTTGCCAGGTTTTTAATGATTTAACAGATTGCACCGCTTCTTCTGTCCTCAGACCAAAACAACGAGCAACCTGCATCGCAGCTGCTACGCCAACGTCTTGCTTATCTGAATAAGCGAACGCTGCGAGAAAGCGTTCGCTACTAATTGCGACTTTAGTACCGTCACGACTGGCATCAGATAATCCGAGAGCTGAATTACTTAATTTCTCGTGACCAGGATCGGCAAGTTTTGTCCGGCCAGCAACGGCCAGAATATTTCTGATTGCGGCAATCTCATTCTGCATTGTTCTTTTGGATATCCCTTCGGCCTGGCGACTCTTCACATACAGCTCAATATGATTGGTTTTTATATGCTTCACATCCCGGATCTGAATATTTAATTTAGCTATTCTCTCCGCTACACGGGAGGCGATCTTTGAACGATCCGCGATAGTCTTGAACCCACCACCTCCCTGCCTTGCCAGCGTAACCAGCTGCTTACTTAATTTCGACATACCTGTCCCCTTTCACAAAGAAATACAGATCAAGCTCTTCTCCAGAAATATGGAAACGAGCGCGATCTATATTCTGAATTTTCATACAGAACATGAGTGATACATCTGGCCCCGACGGCACGGTTAGGTTTTGCGCTTCCTGCGTCTCGACGGGTATCTGTGCATCGGGGTGACAATATGTTGAGTTTTTACGAGGTTCCCCAGCTCGCTGAGCTGTTCGCGGCGTATGCCGTCCTGACGTTAGTCAGACTACCTCCATACGTCAGCTTTCACTGACATTGCCATCGATACCGAGTCGAACTTTCTCCTGAAGTTGATACGCCTGCTCTCATGGTTTCTCCGTGAATGGATGTGTTCCGTGATAAGGCGTTATGGTTAAAAAGTGTGCTTAAAGATGCTATTTCCCCAGTCTGAACACCGTGACTACGTGTGCGTCAGACTGTACAGAGTGCTGAAAGACCGCATTCCGTCTGCTAAGACGGTGCCCTTTCGCGCAGCGTCACTTGGTATCGCTACCGCTCTTACGCAAGTGACGCTGCACATATCCCATCGCCAAATGCTGCTCTTGCAGATGCCAAATGTTCCAATTAGCATGAGCTGCGAGCCGCAAATGTTGCCGGGATAAGCTGGACGTAAGCCCAAAAGAAAAATAGCTTTAAGGATGTCGGGCAGACGTTGTTGCCCTGCGTTGAAGTGTACCTTTATCGCGTTTGCGATCGCCGTTCTCAAAGGCTAAACGGCGTTATCACCTGAAGGCATCGTCTCTCAGATTGCGACGATTTTGGCTGCGGCCACCCGAAGGCATCAGTCTCAGGCCGCGCTTCTTTCCCTATGATATTGGCTTGCGATCACCCGAAGGCGCTTCTCTCAAATCGCTGACGCAGATCCGTTTGCGCTGAAGCATTGGCTGTTGTCGGAGACAACGGTGTAACAGCCGGAGAATAAATCTTTCGATGAAATCTTTCAATATATTGCTTTAATTTTCAGCATCTATTAATCTCGATTTATAGCGACATTGATAGGGACATATTAATGGATGGTGTAATAAAATGGTTCAGTGAAGAGAAAGGGTACGGATTCATCACTGACAAGAATAACAAAGACTATTATTTTCATGTCAGTGATATAAACGGTGCCTGGCTTCCTAAAAAAGGAAATAATGTTAGCTTTGAAATTGAAATATCACTAAAAGGCGAGCGAGCAAGGAAGGTAATCATTACCCAAAAGGCTAAGAATACATCATCTGATGATAGATTAGATTTTTGTCGCTGTTGTAATAAAAAAGTTTTCCCACGGATGATTACTTACCAGGGGGAACCACAAAAAACAGTATGTCCATATTGTGCGGGAACAATAAAATTTTTTAAAAAAAACAGCATCTTTGATTTATTCATAGAGTTGTTCGATTTTATCCTTTCTACTATTGCTATGTTATTTAAAGTCATTGCATGGATTTTCAATTTATTTATAGGCAAGAAAAAATAATGGATAATAAACGAATGAAATACAATAATAAAACATCACACCAATCAGATATCTGGTCTGTACTTTTCAATGGGCTAACCGAAGCCATAAAGATGGTCCTTTCGATTATTGTTGCTGTCGCCGGAAGCAAAGCTGTTACTTCAACCGATGACGAAGAACTGCATGCAGGTTACAGAAATGGACATAGTGGCTACGGTAACTATGGTGAAAACAACCAACGAATCTATTCTGATGACGATTTATAGAAGCAGGCAACAAGATTTCTTTTCCGTTGCCTGCTTTTTGGGGTTATTTTTTCGCTTTGGAAGCCCCTTTTGTAGCTACAGTTTTAACGACCTCACCAGCCACACCGGGTCCCTTAGCTCCCGCTTGCTGCGATCCTTGACTAGCTTTATCGACTGCTGAAGACAACGCCTGTCCTATATTCACACCACTCCAACTCACAGCACCAAACCAGAACATCGGTAGTACCACATACATAGCTCCCAGCACCAGATTCATAATCCACCCATCCGAGCCGATGCTGGCAATCCAGTTATTGAAGTTGTTGGTATACCCCTTATAGCTAGCGTACAGCAACTGGATAAGCTTATCGTCCAACCAGCCACCCAGTTCCCACCAGAACGGAACAAAAATTATCGCAAACATCGCAAAAGTAATAGTGACTACTACCTTTGGATCATACGCGCCAAACAACATCACCAGCGGAATGCATATCACTATAGCCATCAGTAAAATAGCATGAACCATCGGCAACGCCTGTCGAAGTGCATCAAACGCCGGTAACTGCGTCACTTGCGCACTAAAAGCACCCAGGCCGCTTAGGAATTCTTTAATACCGGTGTCAATACCCGTTCCATGTCCTTGTTGATTCCCTATCATATAAGTATCACCACTTCCGGACATATGTGTATTCTGTGGACTTACCAACCAGCGAAGAAGGCTTTCCTCCCAATTATTCGGAGATTTCGCCTTCATCATATTGACTGTACGTTTATCAAAACTGTCCAATAAACGACTTTTCAGCCCCTTCCCTGACGCGCTCCACCAATCTTTGCACGTCGGATAACCCCCTCGGCCAACATCAGGGTAACCACTGTCACGCCCTTCATTATAAGGCCATGCAGATAATGGTGCTGTTGACGTGTAATAGTCGTAATATCCTCCAGTATTAAGAAAATAACTCGATCCAATCCAACCAACTGAATCAACTGTTACCGCTGTCAGTTTTGGATTACTGTTTTTCAGTTTGTAATATGCTTTTGCATAACACTGTCTGGCAAAATCCTGAACTTCCTGCCTGATTACAGGATCAATTAATTTCGTATGTTGCACTTCAAAACGCAGCGTCCGGAAGTCATTGCCACAGGGAATAGAGGCTATCGCGGCGTGTGTAATCCCTTTCGATAGCGAATGTACCAGATACCACCATGCCGGGATTTTCGCAGTCTGGCCGTTAAGCTCGGCAATTAGTGGCCCATAGCCGGACTCATCCGGTTTAGGCACGTTCACGCCACACTGGGAAGAACGGGTGCGATCAAACTTCATCGTCGAGATATCAACGTCCTGTATCGGCATCGCACAAAACATGATCACCACAAAGGCGACATAAATGACATGCTCCATACGCGGTAATGCCAGCGCCCCTTTGTTACCTTCGTCGTCCCCCTCTTCCCTAACCTTCAGCCAAACGCCCGCTATTTTGAATGCCAGCGGGATGGCAAAAATCCCGGTGGTGGTAATAATCGTCCACAGCGCGTTATTGATCAGCCAGCCCATCAGAACCAGCACCATTTCAAGGTAGCTATCAGCTGTCATCACATTCCCCAACGCGAGCAGGTGATTTCAATCATCACAAACAGGCACACCGTCATGATTTCCAGCCGGTATACCTGAAAGCGGCGGGTACAGTGACTTAGCAGATAGCCCCGGACACGGTGCAGCCAGAAAAACGCGATAACCGTATACAGCACCAGCCTCCAGAGCAGGAGCGGCGTTTTTATCTGGCGTAGCCATGCCCGGAGTTCTGCCTCACTGCCGACAAAATGCAGAAGGATGAAACTTAAGCCTCCCAGCACCAGAATGGCAGTAACGCAGAGCAGCATAATCCGCACGATTCGTTGCCAGAGTGGTTTACGAATGATGTCCATATCATTCCTCCACCTTTTCATTAAGATTCTGTATGGCATCGTCATTCTGATGTGCAGACTGGCGTAACCCATTGTCCGCCTCGCGACTTTCCTGGCGGCTTAAGGCAACAAGCAATGTGTTATTGCTGATTGCCTTTCGTATCTCCATCTCATTCTTCAGCGCCTGAACTTCGCGATCCAGAAACTCAAGGCGACGATCAGACTCGGTGAGTGCCATTGTTTGATCCGCCGCGTTTGGTTCAGCCTGGCCTGCCATCAACATACGGCGCATTCCCAGAGCAGTAGAAATCGTATCGGCCATAGCCAGTTCGCTGGCAAGTCGTTGTACTAATGCAGCATTATCCGGGTCATCTTTCAGTGCCTGAATCACACCTCGGGTAACGGTCAAATCACCTGATTTAAGTTTTGCTAGGTTGGAGGCATTTGGAGCCAAGTTCCCGTTTACCAGCTTCGCTAGCGTTTCCGTATTTTCTTTTGTGGTTTCCTCCAGCATCGGAGAAAAACCAACGCCAGCAGTTGATGCTCCCGCTTCGTTTTCTACACCACCACTACTGCACTCACTGGCTTCTGTACATGTACGAATAGCCCGGTCACCCAGCACTTTCACGACTGCTTCTGCCGCCTCTTCACTGGTTTTATATTTTTTGCACAGAGATCCATTACAAGCAGATCCACTTACCCCCCCACTACTGGTTACTGGTTGCTTATTTAGAATATTGAATCCAGCTTTTGCCATGTCATGCGTCGGCCTTATCGCTTTTTGCCCACTGCCACCACGTTTCTGCCCCCCGATCCATTTCACACCTTCTTTACCAGTAGTGGTTTTTAATTGATTATCAGCCGCTACCGCGTCCGGAGTTATAGAGACTATTTTTTTGAATTCTTCACCAATAGACGCCTGTGTCCATTTGCTTGAGTAAGCAAAGTCAGTCATTTTTGTTGCCATGTTTTGGCAATTCAACTGTGCTTTATCGAAAGCAACGGTTGCCTGTAAAATGCCATTGGACAGTAATTCATATAAACCTGGATTCGCTCTTTGTAAAACCATAGCGGGCAAACTAGCAACAGCTCCGGTAGCACCTGTAATTACCGTTCCCATCATATCTTTGAAGCCATTCGTCACACCATTCAGCTGATTTTTAACTGTGGTAGTTACATCAAAATTACCGCACATAAAGTCGCTGTCCCAGTTGATGCCCATACTGATTTTTTCCATATTGTTATTGCTGGGCGGCTGCGATATTACCGTCCCGCCACCAATTGTATAAAATAAGTTATCATTAACTGCTCCTTTTATTCCCTTACTGTTATCTTGATTAATAAATTCATTGTCCAGATCAAATACAGCCTGTGCTGGAGTACTCAGGGTAATATTTGCCAATAAAACACCGCTCAAAATAAAATTTTTGTTCATAATAACTTTCCTTGTAATTAAATAGCTGCGCCGGTGCTGTAGAGAAAGGTTTGCCCCATTTGCTTACAACAACTGTAGGGTTGCCATAGCGCCCAAGCATAATTACCGTCCAGTGAAAGTGGATTTATATTGGTAATCTCTGTGATGTCAGGAAATACGGCGCAGGTCATAGATGGCATCGGAGTCAAACGCTGCCATTTGTGGTTACGCATCCCCGTATTCTCCAGGACCGGAAATGGAGGCCAGTAACCCGGTTTAGGCATATCCACCATTGGTTGATATACATGCAACTGACCAACACGAGTAATAATATCTGCCGCACGCTGAGCTACGACCGCAGCAGCTTTATAGTCATTTGTCTGTGTCACAAACCCACTACGCGGATAAACATTCCCCCACATACTCCCGGCAACGGTTGAGCCTATTTCACGCAATCCCGGTGTAATAGCTTCCGGGAAAAATGATTCTGGAAGCCCAGACCGCCATACCACGGCATCCAAAGTACTCAGGAGGTACGGCATCATCGGTGTGGCAGAACTTGCGCAGGTGTACCCCATTTGCCCCGTGAAGTTATTAAATGCTGGAGATGCTAACGCAGGATGGCCGATCGCATCGGCATTCTTGAAATGCAAGTTGTCTTTGCGTCTGGAGCGTTTTTGTTCATTCGCACCACCACCGTCTGCAATGCCAGGAAGCACTGGTCCCATAAATGCAACTTCTACCCAGGGATTTCCACCGGCCTCGTTGTAGCTGGAAACTACCGCATTAGGAATAAAGTGGTGCACTTTTACCGATGTTTTTACCGTACAGCCTACGGGAGTACAGAATAACCAATAGCAAATGCCAACGACTTTATACTCCATGCATTGAGGTGATAGTGCACTGGCGATGATTTGCGCAGAGGTGATTGCAGAAGTCACAGCTCCAACAGTAAAAGGTTGTGTTGCCCATCCGACAATCAGTGCAAGAACCAGCCGGTTTTGACGAATTCGACTTAAACTCATTGTGCCTCCCTGAACTTAGTAAGACTTGCCTGAGCTACCGCCACATCTGCCGTTCCATAAACTACATAGCTGTTGTCAAATACCACGGCAGGGTATTTCTCCAGTTTAAGACTGTACGCCTGTAAAACGCCCTGATATGCCTGTGTTATTTGCTGTTGTTTTTGCTGCCAGTCTGGTGAATGGATGATGGTTTTTGCAACCTGTTCTGCCTGCACTGGATCAGCAGGCAACTCACCAAACAGCTGCCGCTGAACGGTATCCGGCGCATCCAGATAAACCACCTGGTCGCTGGCAGTATTTACAGTATTTAATGGGGGATGGTGGCTGTCGGTGTAAACAACGGTTGCTGCCGGTGCCTGAGCAGCAACGGCCAGCAACAAAATCAGGAACTTAGAAGGTCTCATAACGCACTCCTGTGAGGGGGAAAATCACAGGGTGCGCGGGATCAAAATGAAAGGCAGCAAACAACTCTTTACTGCTTTTTGAAATTTTTCAAAACAATACTGGCCGATTGGCCGATAGTTTCAAGGGGTCTAAGACTCTAAACTTAGTAGCAACAGCCCGTTAATAAATGGTTATTTATTCACTGCAAAGGATATATTTTGACTACTCAAACAGCCAATTCGGTATTAGATCTTGATCGCTTAGACTGGTCTCGTAGAGCAAATTGCTTCGTGTGTCATGCTGCTGATATTCCAGTATCTAGCGGAATATTCTATGAGATTGGGTCGAATGACCTAAAACATACAATCTCAACCAATAATACAACTGGGCAACCAGAAGGTGCTTTTGTGCATGGTAATCTGGACGGTTCGGCATTTCGTTGCCCACACTGTGGCCCATACGTTGTAAGCGGCTCCCTAATGGCTTCGGGAAATGCTGCTGTGCAAATTAGAGAATATCTCAGCACTCATCAGGAATACCAAGATGCCCCTAAAGTCATTCATACTTACGACGTAGGTCTTTAATGACTGGCAATTTCAGTATTGAGGTCCTTCACGTTAATGGTTCTTTAACACAACCTATTCCATCCATGTAGAAACAGAATCTGGTAAAAGAGTAACTGTTAGTGTCCCTTACTAGTGTCCCTTACTAGTGTCCCTTACTAGTGTCCCTTACGATACCAATGGTTCAGCATCAGTAAATATTGATGGTGAATTCATATAACTATATGTTTAATAAGCTCCAGTTCTCGTTTCACTGGAGCTTATTTGCTATAATTCTCTCACTAACGCTATTACCAGATAAACCACATCCACCGCATCAGGCACATTGATATACCAGCGTGGCGCATGTTCATAATCCTCCGCCACCGGCCAGCGCAGACTGCCGGTGACCGTCAGCAGCAGATTAACCATGCCTGATTTCCCCACCACCTGAACAGCCAGGCAGTTATGCCCGGCCACGCGATGAGGAGAATAAGTAAACGTCGCCTTCTCCCCTACCTGCTGACGGATCTGGCGGCATAATTCCGCCAGTTGCGCATGATGGCGCAGGCTAATTCGCGGATTACCCTGTGGCGGCGCATCAAACAACAAGCCGGTATTGGAAATATTACCGTCCACAACGTCCAGAACCGTGGATCTGAAGCGCATCATGCCGCCTCCTTCGTGGCAATACCACGGGCGATATCCAGTTGATGCGCAATACGCTTCGCTGCGTCCAGCTCGCTGATACCATGTTCAACCATCAATGCCCGACGTGCCGCCTTTTCATCCTTCTCCGTCATACCCAGCGCCAGATACAGGCTTGGCGGTACAGCCCGGAACAATGCTTCAATACGGGTTGCCAGCACCACGCCTTCGGTGTAGCAGCGCGGCGTTTTAGTCGCAGACAGCAGCATCGCTTTTTGCTCGGCAGTCAGCTTTTTAAAGCGGGCGATCTCTTCCACCTCTTCAGGCGGCATCACCAGACACAGCCACCATTCGATCATATTGAGCATCTTCTTGGCCGTGGCCGGGAAATCTTCCAGGTTCTGCGTTGCCAGCCACAACCACGCACCAAGTTTACGCCACATTTTCACCACCTTAACCACGTACGGGGCCAGCAACGGGTTCGTGGTGATCATGTGTGCTTCATCGGTTGGGAAGACGATCTCCCGGTCCAGAAACTGGTCACGTTCGGCGATATTGTTGATGGTATTAACCAGCGAGGTATAGGCCACGGCCAGCGGCGCTTCATAGCCTTCACGCGCCAGCGTGCCGAGATCAATCAACGTGACATCCGCTTCCGGCCAGTTCTGTCCAGGGCGATTAAACAACTCCCCCAGAAAGCCCTGCATAAATACGCCCAGCGATTCGCCCATGTTCTGCGCCCGGGCGCGACGAACCTCGGGGCGAGACTCATCCTTCGCGAAAGCGTAAAACGCATCCTGAAGGTCGGCGGTGATCATCTGCCGTTCTTCATTCCAGGCCTTACGCGCCCCGGCCAGAATCGCCTCGCGCATCATGCCCCGGTCGGCACGTTCCAGCCGCGCCTCTTCTTTCGCCTCACCACCGGTGATCATCAGACGGGCAACAATCTCCAGTTCGCCCAGGATATCGCGCTCTTCCTCTGCGTCGCCGTCATCCGTTTCCTCCACCTCGATACGCTCACTCAGTTCGCTCTCGTCAACGTTTTTCACCGGCGCTTCAATTAGCTTGTACGCATCGGCGAACGGGGCCAGCGAGATACCGCAACCCGGTTTGATGCTGATCTTATTCACCGATAACTCCAGCTCCGCGCAATAGTCTGCAAACAGACCAAACGAGTTACCGGCTTCAGCAATAAACAGACGGGGCCGGTGAATCGCCATCAGTTGAGCAAAGAGGCTGTTAAGCGTCGCGGACTTACCAGAACCTGTCGGGCCAAACAGTACCAGATGCGCATTTTTGGAACGGTCGGAACTGTTAAGCGGATCGAAGGTCAGCGGCGCTCCGCCCCGGTTAAAGAAGGTGAAGCCCGGATGACCGGTGCCGGTGTCACGACCAAACACCGGCAGCATATTTGCCATATGCTGAACAAACGTCAGGCGAGTGTACCAATTCTTCTTGTCTAGCGTCGGGTTAAAGCACATCGGCAGCGCCCGGAGATAGCTATTCAGCGGCGCAACATCATATTCTGGTTTCACCGGCTGCAAACCAGCGTTAAGGAGGATAGCCGTCAGGTCGCGCTGGCGACTGTTCAGCGTTTTCAGAGATTCACCGGAGAGAAAGAACGTCATGCTGGCGCGATATAGTTTATGCCGTTCACCCAGATAACTTTTTGCTGTATCAGCATCGGCCCGGACGCGTTCAGACTCAGTGTTTTCACCAATCGCGTTTTTCGCCAGATGGTTGAAGCGTTCTTCCAGCACGTCCTGCGGTTGCACGACTATCGTAAGGGAAATCACCGTTCCTTCCGGCAGCAAGTCCATCAGCGCGTTGATGTTCTCCCCTTTGCGGGTTTCGCCGGTCAGATGGCCGACCGAGGGCGCCCGACGGATGCGGTCAATTGTCACCGCTTTATGCGGTCGCTCATCAAACCACCACACACCATTCTCAACGTCAGAACGAGGTGGCGTAAACATCAGGGTTTCACTGAAATCGTTAAGTAACGGCAGCTCGCCGTTGCGGGTGTCAACATGTGCCGCCGTGCGATACAGAGTCTCCTTATCCACCCAGTCCGGCTCAGGGTTAAACCAGCGCAGCAGCCAGGCGTGGATCTGCTCGCCGTTCTGCCGGGAAGTCACTATTCCCGCCCCCGCTAACGCAGAAGATAGCCGCTCGCAAACCTGATTCAGTTGCTCTTCCGGCGAATATGGTTCGTTCGCTCCCGGGTTCACATAGCGATAAATGACCATCCGGGTACGACGCTGCTGGCCGCGCCACGGCGCACCTGTAATCGCTTTGTCGATAAACAGCCCTTTAGGTACGGCAATACCGCGCATATGGCATTCCATCTCATTCATATATGCGTTGGTGAATGCCGTTCCCTGCGCCCACGGTTTGACATAGCCACGCAGCCTATCGATGTACTCTGTCACGTCAGTTTCGTCCTGACAGAAGAACTGGATGACCCACGGGTGACTGTCGCGCTCGTCAAAGCTGTCCTGAAGCGCATCCTCAACGATGTCGCGGATCTCTTCCAGGCGTTCGCCGGTGCGCCCTTCGGTTCCGACCGGCACCACTTCAAATACGGCGCCCACCGAAACTCCATCATCGAGCAGCAAACTCTGGCTTTCCGGCAGGTATTCCACCCATGGCAGGAAATCGATAAACGATGCGTTATTGGGATACAGCGAACGCACACCATCCTGCGTCAGTCTGCCGCTCTTTTTCAGCTCCGGACCGGATGGTTCACCAGTAGCGGGCTGCGGCTGCTTTTTTTTCGTAAACAAACTGAACATCAAAGCGCCTCCAGCCGTTCACCCGGCAATGCATACTGCACCCGGCTGTAGAAAGAGAAGACCGAGCTATAGCCCGGCACCGGCGCAGGCTCATTGCCTGCCATATGCGGGTAGATATAAATCACCATATCCGGGTTGGGCAGTCGCGGGAAAAGTTGCTGAATTTCATTTTGCGCATCGCGGGTATAGCTCTCTTCCAGTGTCTGACGGGTCGCCATTTCCGCATCGGTCAGCCCCCGCCGTAGTACGCTCCGGGCCTCCGTCGTGGTCCGGGCACTACTGGCTTTGTTCTGCCACAAATCCAGCATCGTGCCGTCACCAGGCGGCAATATTTCATCTTTAGATGTGCTGCATCCAACCAGTAATAACGCGACCAGCACAAGCAAGTATCCTTTCATGGCATCTCCTTAATCCAGCTCGTGTGACCGGCTGACATCAAAATCGTATTTGACCTTGCGGCCCTTCTCTTCGTAATCAATCGGGATCTCGCGGGTAATATGCACAGCAACATTCGCACCGGGAGGAACGTAAATCGCATCAAACATCTGGCCGTATCGCGCTTTTACCCATTCAGCCAGCTCGTTCGTACCGCCTGATAACGCCTTACCCAGCGCAGCCTGTCCCGCACTGCCGGTCAGCATACTGGTAATTGACGCCCCATCAGTAGTGGTTGTGGTCTGGCTTTCCGACATCGCATCAGACGCTGCACCGGCTGCCGAAAGGGCAAATAATGTGGGGAGGTAGGTTGAGGCGTTGCTTTTACGGTCGCCGGACAGACAGGGAATGCCGTGTTCATCGGACAGCCATCCGATACTGCCACCATTCGATTTGACGTTACTGCCGTCACTGGATTTTGCCGACTGCGGCACCGTGCGTACCGTGCCATCAGTGAAGACAAACGTGATGGAGTGGACTTCACCACGTACACAGGACAACACCCAGTCGCCGGTGGCCGTACCGGACACAATCGCGCCTTCAACATCCGGCAGCTCGATGCCGTTGGCGGTCAGGTTCTCTTTACCAACAAGCACCTTGAAGGGATAGGGATCGGTAACCTTGCCATCAATCGGCACGCGCCCCAGCAGGGCGGTCATGGCCTGGCTACCAACCAGCGTTGAGTTTTCCGGCAGGGTATAAACCGGCAAATCGGTTTCCTCAATGACCTGCTGATTTTTCGCATTACGATCCAGTTCGGCTTTCTGACGGGTGATCTCGTTGTCATTCAGTCCACCGAACGCCGTAGGAAACTGGAATGTGCCAGTACCATTGGTTGCAGCTGCCGCGCCGGTGACCGGTTTACCGTTACGATCCAGTTGTACACCATCCTGCGGTTCAATCCAGACCGTGCCCTGCGCCACCGTTTCGGCCTGCCCTGCATCTTCCAGCCCCAGTCCGACAGGTAAGTCACTGCCTGCGGAAATGTTGCTGCCCGCTCCCGGGCCGGGAACGGTATTTTTCAGTGATTCCAGCAGACCAGCCAGCCGCTGCTGTTCAGCCTGAAGTTTTTGCTGCGCCTGGGTACTCTCCTGTTTGGCAGCATTCACCGCGTCATTGATGCGCCCGTCCACGTTGTTGCCCTTGTTTTGCAATCGGGCATTTTCTTCTGCCAGTGCCGCATTCTGTTTCTCCAGATTTTCCTGATTCGTCTGAATTGTTTTAATACGTCCAACCAGCGTACGTAGCGTATCCTGCGGCGTATCGCCCTCGATGCCGAGGATGCGCAACTCTTCCTGAGTCAGGTCGGCTACGGTGGCGTTATCTGCTGAAGCCTGAGTGTGTTTTGAACCACCGCAGGACTTCACGCCGATCATGACTGCCGACAGCAACACCACCGGCACGATGACCTTCAGCAGAGTATTGGATTTAATCTGCATCGCCCTTCCCTCCTTTACCTGCTTTCGCCTTCACTGGCTCAGGAAGAAACGCGGTATCAGGGCGCCCTTTGGTCACAAGATAAACCGTTGTGGTATCTTCCGGCGTTCCACTTGCCCCCAGCCAGCGATGCTGGAACGTGGCGCTGTAGAAATTTCCCTGAAGACGACGTGGATCGAGAACAACTTTCTCCTGGCGTTGATTACGCAGCGTCAATGCCACCACGCTGTAGCCCTGCAATGCCCATGCAGCCAGCGGTTTTACCTCAACGGACTCTGATGGAAGTAATGACGTCAGCTTCTCCGGTAGTGCCAGCGAAATGGAATGCACACCGGGCAACGGCTCAATCGTCCGTGACGGTGCGTAGAGACTTTGTGCGGCATAGCGGGTTAAGGCCACCGGCAGCGGAGTGGTAGATTTTTTCTCTTTCGGTTTCGATGCGGACTGTCGTTCGTGGGTGGTTGCGGTGTTATTGTCTACCACTGCAACATCACCGTTTCCTGTCGAACTGGATACGTCCCCCTGATAGACCAGGCTTACCGGTTCCAGAATGTTTTTTCCCTCATCGGCACTGATATCCAACAGGATCATTTCACCGTTTTCTACATCCTGAAGCACCAGACGCGTACGGGCAAATTGCGCACCCGGTTGCAGGTATACCGCTCCGCCTGTACTTTGTACGCGCAATTTTCCTTTCAGCTCAGGTGGAAATCCCACGCGCACATTGCGGTTCACAAACACAATACGCTCCTGACCAACATGCAGGGCCACTGGCAACGGAATACGTTCCCACCTCACCAATTCAACCGCCTGTACTGGTAATGTGACAAGGCAAACCAGTGACAACAAAAATCGTCGTAATCTCATCAGTTAAACACTCCCTTATTCTCTTCCTTAACGACAGGGGCCGCTTCCAGACGCTGCGGCGCTTCCGAGAGACAATCCAGCGCCAGACCAAATGGGTTGGCTTCCGGATTTTTATCCCAGCGCACCACCTTCAGCGGAAAACGCACCAGTGAGCGTTTAACCGGCTCGGAGTTAACATATTCATCAGTGACCAGATCCAGACGAACCAGCCAGTTATCGCGGTCAATAATGGTGACGCTGTCATCCCGGTAGCCCCGTTCTGGGATTTCCGACACACCACGTACACGATCCCGCGATTCGCCCAGGTCTTTACGTTGCTTCGCATCCTTATGCAGCAGTTCTTTACAGGTCGGCGTCAGATAGGCTGACAACGTCTCGATGCGGTACGGGTAATCCACGTCACCATCCTTCGGCCAGCTGTTCAGTTGCTGGAAAATATAAAAGCTGAAGGCATACACCGTTGAGTGAGGGATCTCCCACCACGGGCGGGAACTGCCGGAGCGGAGATCGGGAGGATTGTGAATGGTCAGATTACGCGGAGACATCATCCAGCCAAGCATGGACAACACCAACAGTACCAGCATAACCCCACATGCGGCTCGCAGCGTCCAGATATGGTTGTCACGGGCGTTAAGCGCATTTTTAAACTTACTCATGAACGATCTCCTGACGACGAACCACAGGATGCAGACGGCGTAGCGCCAGTACCCGACTGTTTTGTACCAAGCCCTTTGCCCCCAGGCCAAACTTGCTCAGCAGTAGATCCAACCTGCGATAGAGGTAGTTTTCCGGCTTGCCGCGCTTAAAACGCGCCATTAATCTGCCGCCAAAAATAACCGTGACCAGCGGCATCAGCAGCGCCACTGTCGGAAAGGCTATCCATCCGAGAAAGGGCTGAACCGGTATGGCGACCACGAGGCCGCCCAGTACGCTGCACAGCGCGGTAAATCCCAGTTCCGGCGTGGTGAATCCACGGAACACCACCGGCTCAGCATTCAACCTGTCAGGCATAAATTCGATAGTCGCCATACTCCATCCTCAGAGCATGATCGTCGCGGCTTTTGAGGCCAGCCAGATAACGACGACGATCAGGATTACTCCTACAACAACCAGCATCCCAAACTTACCCCAGGTTGATTTACCATCGCGAACTTCAGAAAAAGTAGCGATAATGGAGTTGCCGACAACCAGCATAACAACTGCTGCAAGGACTAATCCGCCCAGCACTATACCGTCATTTATATAACCGGATATCTGACCGTAATAAGAACTGTCGGTGCTGCTTTTGGGGCCTTCAACAGTCGGTAACCCCGCTCGGGCAGCAGAAATTCCGGTCAGTGCAACCGTCAAAACCCGCGCACACCAGAGACGAAAAGAAAAACGCAAAGAAGACAGTGCAGAGCAAAACATAGTTATTTCCTTATAAGAGAAGCCAGGCTTAGCTGGCGAAGAGATAGATACCGATGATGATGAGAAGGACCGAGCGAATGGCAAAACGCACCAGTGCCTGCTCAGTGACGTGGCGAGCGGCATAGCCACGGTAAACATGCACAAATCCCCACCCCACCCACAAAATCAACAGCGCAAGCAGAGCACCAATAAACAATTTGCTCAGCATCGCGGGGTCAGCGTTACCGCTGGCAACTTTAAATGCGTTGCGCTGGGCATCGTTCACGGACGGCGCTCCATCCGGTACTGACCAGTGAGAGATGCCGAAGGCACTGGTTGTGCGCGGGAAGGCTCCAGGTAAACGCTAATCCCCTGACGAATGGACTTGATGTCCTGAGTTGCTCGCAGGTAATCGAAATAAAAGCGTCCGTTCTGCCCATCCTGAACGGCGACAACACGGGCGCGTTCCAGAGCAGCCTGCACTTGATCCAGCTGTTTCATTACCAGCGCAAGCTCGTCAGACTCAGCGGCCTGAGCGCCCGATGCCAGCAGAATCCCCAACAGGCACCATGCCCGGGGTTGTGTCATGCGCATATCCGCCTCCTTAAATGCGATTGCACGTCCGAAGGAGAGTGGCGAAAAGCACTATATCGGGCAGTAAGAAAACAGAAGTGGAATTTTGAAAATTATGGAAGGGGTAAGGCGTGGCGCAGAATGCGCCATCGGGGTTCTTTGCCACCCCGGCGCAAGCAAGCTTGCGCTCCCGGCAAGGCTCCAGTCTTAATCCGAAAGTGCCTCACCACTATTCGGATTAAAACTGGAGCTTGGTAAAATA
The DNA here is from genome assembly GCF_005781135.1 of Escherichia sp. E3659. Classification (NCBI taxonomy): domain Bacteria; kingdom Pseudomonadati; phylum Pseudomonadota; class Gammaproteobacteria; order Enterobacterales; family Enterobacteriaceae; genus Escherichia; species Escherichia sp. E3659. The sequence goes on from NZ_VATQ01000047.1 coordinate 20,091, forward strand.
TATAGAATGATAAAATTAATAAGAGAGTCATGTCATGGAACAAACCACACTAATACTAATATCATTCACCGCAATAATTGCACTGGCATTTATTATACTTTTAACTTATATATTAAACGATATTATTACGAGTTCATGGGAAAGACGTTTTGAAAAAAGCATAAAAAATGGGATAGAGAAAAATAAAATAAAAAACAATGACATCTATATACTTGCTGAACGATGGCCAATAAACAAAACAAAAATTTCATTTTGCCTTAACAGAATATTTGATTATTACATCAATACATCTGACCAAGATGATATTAAACTGGTAAGACTTAGAGAAATTATCAACTGGCATAAAACACAAGATCCGTTTTCTGAGTTACCAGAAAACATAAAGCTACAACTTATAACAATACAAAACCTATTGAATGGAAACAAAGAGTTAGTCTTACAATTATCAACATCATTAAGTGAACTATATGTTTCTAAAGAAAAAGGTGTTCGAACAGAAAAACGAATTTCCCGTCTTAGCCTTGTCGTAGGTATAGCAGGAATCATTTATACTATACTTTCGAAATAAATACCTTTTTTAAGCATCAGCTAAAACAGTCAGCCATAAAAAGCTCACACTCTACCGGACGTAAAAAAACCGACTTAACGTCGGCTTTTTTACTTTTCCACTCAAGAGCTGGTTACTCTGAATGGTGTGAAACAGTCTACATCTAACAATGAAGGACAACCCTTGTGACAGGCAGTGTAAGAGTAAGCAACGGTGTTCTCACTCCATATAATGGAGAAACGGATGAAAGTTTTCATTGAGAAAACAATCATCGTTCTGAAAGCGTTAATCACGCTGCTGGAGCTGAGCCGTCAGTTTATCGACTGATAACCCCGGAAACGTAATTAAAGGCAGGGAGCCAACCACTCTCTGCCTTTTAACATTTTTGAGCCGCTATAAATACTTCTTAAAACTCCCCATCGTCACCGAAATCGCTAATCCCATCAACAATGCTGCCGGTAACAGCAACAAATTGGGATAGACAGCAAATGGCGCAGACAGGTACAGCACACATGGAATATACGCCGCTGGTTTCACCACGCGCTTGGCATGATGGTAGAGGAAACTCGACTCATACGCTGCACCGTAACGGCGTAGATCACGTCGAACCATCCCATCAGCAATTCCAATAATAGCGACCAGCACAAATAACGGTATCGACAGCACCAGAATGGTCACCCGCATCAGAAAGACCAGCGAGACATACATCGTTGCCATCAGGTATTCATACGCATTCCGTACTGCCCAGGCGATCCAGGCATTAAGCTCATCCGTAACACCATTACCACTTCCCGCAGCAGGTGGCTGAATGGACTGTAACCATCCCATAAAGCCGCTATTCACAAATAGCCACTGATAGCCCAGTGCGATCCATCCCTGTACTGTCACCACTGGTGATGACAGCAGCAAACTTTGCGTAAATCCTTCCGCAAAATAACCGCTTTCTGTCTGCATAACTGCGCGGCTATGTTCCGCCCCCTGATCCGGCCAGAAGAACGCAATCCCGATGTACTCCACAATCAGACTGAACAACAGCGAAACCAGAAGCATCCCGATAATATGCCACGGCATATCCCACAGCAGCACGGTAAAAAAACCATGCGGCTTTGGTGGCGTGGACGATTGTGTCGGGGCTGAAGATGTGTTCATCTGCGACATAACATCCCCTTAATGCACCGCCAGCGACTCCATCTGGCAGTTCAGTAACATCTCTTCCTGCCCCACCCAAATCCACAGTGTGACAATGTCAGTGAGCGTATCAGTTGTGGCTTCATATCTCGGGCGATAGCCCAGAGAAGTCAGACGCTCAATAATTTCCGGAATCTGAAGTGACGAGCAATCCTGCTCGCACAAGACATCCATCACATCACGCGGGACTTCCAGATTATTGTATCTTGAAGACGCCATCACCGCTTCAACCCGATATCGTTGTTTCATCATGATTTCCTTTTCAAAAAGTAGCTGCATCATAATCTCCCGGTAACGCGTTCCCCGACCACCATGCATCGCTTGTCCGGTAATTTCGCTGCATATAATCGGCAATTTGCCCAATACTATCTGGCATCAGGGCATCCGCGCCAGCAGCTGGCAACGGCATCCTAATCTTCCACAGACGCCCTCCTTCCAGTAAGGCAAACGCCTGTCCTTTGGGCAGATTAATCACGTTCGCGGCAGTAATCAGTGGCGTACGTACTGTACTTACCCTGTCCTGCGTATTTGAAGTAAAATCGCTGCCCATTTCCGGATTCGAGATATCGGTGACACCTGAAACCAGCGTTTTGGTATAGACCTCCACTTCCGGTAGTTGCTTCGTCATCAGTTCAGCCGTTTCTGTATGTCGCACCCGCAGCATCACCAGGCTGTTGAAGTTACCCACGACCTGCGCCGCTTTCGCCGCATTGCCCAGCCGCGCTTCGATATCCGGTAACGTCTGGGTATAGGCCGTTACCTCAATACCCGCACCACCGCCTTTGTTAATGAGCGGGATAAACTCATCCCCCATCAGCTCATTAAACTCGTCACAGTGCAGGCTGATTGGTATCTTCTTATCTTCGTCACCGGGCAGGCCGTCATTCACGCCAAACTTGTAGATATGCCCCGCCACGGAAACCAGATCGGCAAACATCGAATTGCCCACAGCTGCCGCGACTTCCGGATCGGACAACGCATCAAGACCGATATACACCACGCCCTTTTTACGGATCACCTGCTGCCAGTCGAAGATAGGTCGCGGATCTGACATATCGGTGTAATTCGGTGAGATCAGTTGCGCCGTCTTACCGGAAGTCAGTTTCTCCAGCAACGGCAGCAAACTGGCGACAATCTTGTCGTAATACTTCTGGTCATAGCGTACCGACGAACGCAGACCATCAAGCACCGGGTCGTAAATCTTCTTCCCTTCATCGCTGTTCAGCACCTGTTCTATCGCCACCACCCGCAGCGAACGACCTTCCATATGCCGGGGAATATCACGCTCATCAAGTATTTGCGCCAGATTTTCTATCTGTTGCCATAGCGCCGGAGTGTGCTTCACCATCCACGTTTCCGCATAGGTTTCAAACAGATCGCCGATATTGTTCACATAACGCTGAATCAGACCAAAATCCGGGCGTTGCCCCAGCGCAACCAGCGCCCGGGCAATAATATTGACGAAACGCCAGGCGAATTCTTTAAAGGCTGCGCTATTACCTTCACTACTGAGCTGACCGGCCACACGCGAAGCCACTTCCGAAATACGGCCAAAGCGTCCGACTGCGTTGTAACGGGCGCTGATATCCGGCCAGCCCAGATGAAATACATGGAACTCACTGGCGCGTCCTGCCCGGTGCGCTTCTGCATACATGCGCTTAAGTAAATCGGCATCGCCTTTCGGGTCGAAAACAATGGTGACGTTACCGCGACGAATATCCTGGGTGATCAGCAGCTCGGCGAGGCGAGTTTTGCCGACGCGCGTGGTACCCAGAACCAGCATATGCCCGACACGCTCGCCAAGACTCATAGAGACGTTGACCTCATCTGGTTCGATGCCGTGCAATGCCGGATGACCGCCAACTGGGGGCAATGGTCGAACGGGATTCAGCGCCGAATCACGCGCCAGCAGTTTGCACAGTGCAGGTAAGCGATGTTCGTAGTGCTGTTCAAAACGACGCGCTGCCTGGTATAACGCCGGGGGATTGACGTAACCCGCCACCTCCGGACGCAGGGTATCCAGCAACCTCTGGGTATGCTTTTGCTCCCACATAAACCCTTTACCCAGAAATAGCCGTTGGTTACTCACTGGCACCTCTGCGCTGGTAACAATATAACGCGGCAGACGGCGGATATTGCGCCGGTAACGTAAAACCTTAACCCCCTGCTGAATGCGTTTTATCGATAACACTGCAAATCCTGCCGCCGTAACGTAGCTGACAGACGGTGCCAGTGCTACTGCCCACGGAGCCGTCACGCATATATAGCTGGCGCAGGCGGCAACAACTGCGGTGTTCAGCTCCACCGCAGGTCGTAGCATGGCTTCAATAACATAGCGGTCACTCATTTTTTCCTCCCGTCATGTCCGGCAAGAAAAATTAACCAGATGAGAAAATTCATTGCGGCCAGGCCAATCAAAAGACTGATTTCATCCAGTGGTAATCCCGCCCTCATTGTTCCACTCCCTTCTCGCTAATCAGTACCGGATAGTGAGAAATACCCAGCCGAACGGCCAGATCGCTCCCAGAAACCGGTAGCAACTCAAGCCCGTTAGCCTGAGACTGTAAATCATTCCAGGCAGATTCACTGGCAACATTCACCACATAGCCCACGGCATTAAGCTGGATAAGTTGGTCACGTCGCAATGCCAGCCAGCGTCGGGAAAGCTCGTCGTCACCAATCAGAAAAATTGATCGCATTCCGGGCATGGAGAGAGAACGCGCTTCCAGCGCCCCGGGCGAAAGTTCCGGGGTACGAATGGGTAATACCGATGCTTTGTCAGGTGTTGACAGTGTCAACACTTGAGAGGTTGGCGGCTCTTCCCCCTGATTGTTAATACCGGCAAAGTATTCAGCCGTTGACTGACCACCTAGAACTGCGACAACGGTTAGCTCTGCCTGACTTATGCCCGGAAACAGCAATGCGAGAACCAGCGGAAAACGTCTCATCATGGTGTTCCTCCCGGATTGAATGCCAGTGTCTGTACAGATGGCTGCAATGTGCCCAGGTGACGCGACACGATAGCCTTATAGGTTTGTGCAGGTTTGCCGCCTGCCGGATGGTGATAGCACCCCGCAGCCGATATCCAGCTCCCAGGGCTACGCTCGTAACAGGCTCGCAGAATACGGGCGGCGACGTGCAGGTTGGTATAGGGATCAAATGCTTCCCAGGTGGATGTGAAATGATGGCCGTTCCAGCCCAGATTGACCTGCGCAATACCGACATCAATACGCTTAAGCGGATAGCGCCGCATAAAGCCAAGCAGCGCCTGCCAGGCTTCGTTCCGGGAGGCGTAGCGATATCCCTTCCCGGCAACATTAATTGTCCACGGCCACGGGCGTACGCCATGCGCCAGCTTGCGGGAAGACTCCGTCAGCGCCAGGCTATACAGCGCTTCGGCAGGAACATTTTCCGCCTGCGCAACCCGATAATATCCTTCCGGAACAGATTGCGCCGCCAGACACTCTGGTAGCACAATGAACATTACCAGCCAGATCAGTTTACTCGCTGCCATCCCTGCGCCCCCTGCTGTAACACCACTGGCATCAGCCCGTTGCCGTATTTCAGCCACATCCAGCTATCGTGATTTAGCGTTACCTGGCGGGATTTCACCTTTTCAGCAGGGATATTATGTTTCTTCGCCCAGCTTCGAACCGCCTCATCTTTACCACCGCTATCAACCAGATAGATATCCAGCGGCTGGTTCGATTTCATCAGTTGCGACAGTTTACGGTCGCAAGCAGTGCAATTATCTTTCACAAACAGCGCCTGACGGGCATTACTGGCTTCACTCCGTAGATCCTGAACGGGCAGAACGCCGGGATAGATACGCATCCACGCGCTATTCACTTCTCGCTGAAACGCCAGCTCCGCTTCAACCCGCTGAAACTCCTGTTTCACCGCCAGCTCAGCAAAATGACGGCGTTCTTCATCACTTCGCGCCTCGATACCCAGCATCGTCAGCGGATCTAATCCAGGAGACAACACACCACGTCGCCCTTTTTTCAGCGTTTCATAACGCTGCCATTCTTCCGTTGTCAGTCCCCACTCCAGTGCGTTTCTTTTCATTTGCATAGGTTCCAGTTCCTGAAGACGGGAATCCGCCATCTGGATAGCAGAAGCTAATGCATCAGATACAGTCACTACGGATTTTTGAGACTGTTGTTGTGTAGTGATCTGATCGCTTTCCGGGGTCACAGCAGCAAACGTGACTGTTGACACTGTCAACACTCCCGACATCAGCACGGCATTGAATTTTTTCATCCTGACCTCCTTATCGCACCGTCAGCGTCCGGGTTTGCCCCGCGACACGAAACTGCACCTGCTGCCCGGTAATCGCCAGCAAAGTCCAGCCCTGACGGGTTTCCCCCGGTTCCATTAACGCTATTTCTGTCAGTTGTGTTGCCGATTGTGGCGCTATCGCAGCAAAGGCAATTCCTCCCCGCCGTTCGATACCAGTGAGGATGAAGGGGGCGGTAACTGGCCGCCGCGCTTTCGACGTTGGTTTCTTCTTTACCGTCACAACATCAGGCATTACGGCAGGAACAATGGCGGTATTGGCTGGACGTTGTTTCAACGTTCGAACCTGTTCCTGAAGGGAGGATAACTCTGTGTTAAAGGCCGAAAACGAGGCAGACTGCTCACGCTGTTGTTTATCGAGCACATCAATCTTCTGCTGCAAAGCCGCAAGTGCCGGTTTGCCAACCATCTCTCCAAGTTGCATTCGTGACACTTCAAACTGCTGTTGCAGCGTTGTCATCTGTTCCTGGAGTGGCTCGATATCCGGGCTACCCTGCAACGCAGTTTTAAGCTGGCTAACCTCCCCAGAAAGCAGCTGAACCTGCTTCAGACTAATAAATGTAGTTCCACCCAACGTAAACAAAACCAGCCCCCCCAAACCAAAACGGATTATCGCCCAAAGTTTGCTACATGCAGGTCTTTCGGACGCTTTCATTTCAGGAATCTCCATGACACTAATGGATTCGTTCATTTCAGCATCCTCTGCTGAACCGGAGCGGTGATATTGACGGGGTGAGCGGATAGTGGCACAGAGACCGAAGTGACCGACGTTCTCACCGCTTCCGGCGGCAAACGATAGCCATCACGTAATGAATGGCAGACGATCCGTTGAACAGAATCAATCTCAAGCTGCCAGGACTCCCCGGCCAGGATTTGTAATGCCTGACTCAGGCGCATTGGCCCCAGTTGATAATGCACCGCGGGCAACCTCTGGTTGTACAGCACCCGGTTCGCTGGTGTCGTACTGCACAACGAGTACCCGGACTGGCGCAGAGCATAGCGCATGGAATCAGCCACGGTCGGCGATAATGACGCGGGGATACGGATATCTATTGTTTGCTCCAGCGGAGCACGTTGCGCAGCACTCGGGGAAGTATCAACCAACAGGTAACGGTCATAACGAACAACTTCGGGAGAGGCGGCATAGACATCTGGTCGGGCTGGCTGGATATTGCCATTCAGCACCGTTGGATGGGATTGAGTATCAGGTTGCTGGAGCTTTTGCGTACAACCAGCAAGGATGCTGGCCGCCAGGCAGACAATCATTGGGATATGAGGATTCATGCAGGTTCCTTAGTCAGACAAAAGAGGCCCAACTTTGCGAAACCAGAGGCATCTCCTCAACGAACAACTGTTTTTGCTATGCAAAAAAAACGCCAGAAAAATCTGGCGTTAATACAACAAACAAGAAGTGTACGACGTGGAGATTTGCACTCTTTCTATTATCAATATGCGGAGTCGGTAGACTCAGCTTTTTCAGCTTTATAAACCATGTTTTGCCCCACTTTGATAAAACTGATTTTAATCAGTCTCGCTCGCAGTGCTGCTCTTGATTCACCTGCATGATCGCCTTTGGTCAGTGTAAACACATCGGCAGTCAGGTTACTGAGTTTAAAACCGATAAGGACCTTCTTCTCTTCATTCACTGCATTCTGGCAGCGTCTGATTAAAGAACTAGCCTGTTTACCCGATACCGTAACATCAAAACGCGTGTACTCAGGTTTTTCGGTTGAGCCATGTAACGCGTTAATCGTGCAGCTCAGGAATGCCCCCGTAGCGGTGTTAATTTCGCGAATATTGCTCAGATAACCCAGCCCATCGATATGCAAATTAAAGTAGCTGGATTGTGGTTTTGGTTGTACCGGCGCCGGAGCTACTGATTGAGCTGGAGTTGCTGATTCAACAGGAACTGGAGCCGGGGCTTTCTTGCTGGCACTGCTTTTTTTAGGTTTAGCGGTGGTGGTTTTAGATATAGTAGACATGTTGTTTCTCCTGGAAAAATTCGATAAACGGAGAAACATCCCAGCTGGGTGTTTTCCCGCTGGGGTGTCAGGCATCGAAGCGAAGCTGACGGTCTGTCGTTGAAGTGTACCTTTATCGCTGGAGCGATCCCTGCTCTCAAAGGTTAAGCAAGGTTACCGCCCGAAGGCATCGTCTCTCAGGCCATGACGATTTTGGCTGGCAATCACCCGAAGGCGTCCATCTCAGATTGCTAGGACATTGGCTGTTGTCGGAGACAACGGGATAAGAGCGAATATACTATTTAGTATTAGCTCATAAAATCAATTAAAATCTCACTTATCAATTACATTTTTCTCAACATCATGCAACTGACTCTCTGATAGTTTATTTATTTGACTTATCAATAATTGGTTGATATAGAATCTTTTTTTGCTCCAAAGATAGATCGTCACGCGAGTCAATTGCATGAAGTGTATTACTAAAACATTCATCTATAGCGGAACCCTTAAATACTTCAATAATAGTTTTTGCATTCATAATAAGAACACACATTGCCAGACAACCAACACACCAAACCCAATCAACCACAAAACCGCGCACCAAAAAAAACTCTTTAAATATATATAAGAACACCCAAACAACAATCCCCAAAAGACATCCAAAAGTAGTCCTTAATGGATATTTTAATAATAAAATATCTAACAGGCGATTAAGAAACTTAGTAAACTCATCCATGTAAACTCTCCCAACGCCCTTTCTTAATCTCGGCTAAATCAGTATATAATTTATCTCTATCATTTAATATTTTTCGCCCCCCGTTACTTCCACCATTAATATCATCAATATTTTCCTCTATAAACTTAATTAACTGAAGTGCTTCATGTCTATTAGAACCAAAGAAACCTCGAGATATTCGATATGTTATTATTCTATCCTTGACTTCAAGAACTAAAAACAAGGTAACACTTAACCCAATAACAAATACCCCAACAGAATATTGGACATGAATTATTGTGGTTGCAATCAATATTAATAGGGTAGAGATTTTAGCCTTTATAAAAATCTTTTTTTCTTTTATTAAGAAGAGTTCCACTACTGTTTTTCTTTTTAACTCATCAGACTCTTTTTTTGTTAAAACACCACTGGAACGATATAATCCTTTCAGATTTTCACTATATTTCTTAGAAAAAACAACTTTAACGACAATCTCGTATATTTGATTTATCAATGCCATTGCGACACCGGAAATGAAAAAATCTACCCATTTATTAGTAATTCCAAAATACAAATGTAAATAGCCCACCCCCCTAGCACCAAGTATGGCAAGAACTAATAAAAACAATAATTTTACTATAGCCGAAAATTTCATAAAACCGCCAAGCATTCATGTATTGAATGTATTGTTTATTTCCCAAAATAAATATACTTCAAATAGTAAAGTTAAACCAAACAAAAAGGCCCGATCCCATCCTGGTATCGAGCCTCTGAACCTGCACCAGGGTTCATCGTCAGTGTCGCTTCTCCGGGCCAGAGCCTTTTTTGGCCGACGTGTAATCTCACGGAGGGTCACGCCTTACAACCTCATCCAGGTAACAAAATGGGTCGCTATACTGTCCTGTCTTCCGCTACAAGAAGCGAAAAATCGGATTACCGCAGTCACGGGGGTACTTCAAAGCCATGAGCAAAATAGCAAATTCACGCTACGCTTCCAACCAAAAACATAAAGCTAATCAGCCATTGTTCTTTGCAGGGCTTTTCCGCCGCCGAGCCGGTTTCTTTGCTCCGATATTCACAATACCGTTGCAGTCTGGATAGTTACTACATCCCCAGAATGAGCCGGACTTCCCCGTGCGCTGTCGCGTTGCACCGCCACAAACCGGGCACGGCGGAGACGGCGGTAACGTAATCCTGACAGTCTGCTGTCGCCCTTTTTCCACCAGTTGCCTGGTCCAGGCAGACTGTTTCGCCATAAAATCATCCAGCGTCATCCGGCCTTCAGCAATATCATCCAACGACTGCTCCCATAGTGCCGTCATGCCGGGATCTTTGAGCTGTGCAGGTAACACCGCCATCAGGTCAGCGGCAATAGGCGTCGCCAGCAGGTGCTTGCCTTTCTTCACCACAAATCCACGCTTCAGCAACGTTTCAATCACGCCTGCCCGGGTCGCTTCTGTACCCAACCCCGCATTCTCCTTGAGGATCTTTTTAAGGCGCGGATCGGTGACAAACTGCGCCGCGTTCTTCATCGCGGCAATCAATGTACCTTCCGTATAGTGCTCCGGTGGTTTTGTTTGCTGCTGTTTCGCTTCTGCCCCAGTGACCTGGCATACACTCCCTTTAGCCATTGCAGGTAACCGGGTTTTGTCACCGGAACTTTCTGTATCTTCTTCAGCGTCCTTACCAAACAAGCTCTTCCAGCCAGCAACGACCACAACCTTACCGCTGGTCTTAAATAACTGCCCACTGGAATGCAGCGAAATCCGCGTGGCATCCACTTCATGGTTTGGCAGGAACTGGGCCATATAATGCTGCCGGATAAGCTGGTAAACATTGCGCTCCTGCTCACTCATTTTTGCCAGATCACAAGGCTGCTTTGTAGGGATGATGCCGTGGTGTGCAGTGATCTTTTTGTCATTCCAGATACGGGAAACATGCTGCATATCAAGCTCAAGCCGCGAGATGGTCGCAGATAAAGCGGGATCGCTTTGCTGTATCGAAGCCATCACCTGTCCGATCTCGCCACGCATGGATGTTGGCAGGTAGCCGCAATCAGTACGAGGGTACGTGGTTGCTTTGTGTGTTTCATACAAAGCCTGCGCAATATCCAGCACCTGTTGAGCGCCATAGCCAAAACGACGGGAACAGGCTTGTTGTAACGTACCGAGATCAAATGCCAACGGAGCTGATTCAGTCTCCCTTTTGGTCTCAACCTCTGCCACTATCGACTGCCCGGTTTTCTTGCAAAGCTGAACCACCTGCTGCGCCACAGTCGGATTAATACAGCGTTTTTCCTCATCACAATACGCCGCTGCTGGCACCCACTGCGCCTGAAATGTGATCCCTCCCGCTGCCAGCTGCACCACAACATTCCAGTAGGGCTTCGGGGCAAACTGCGCAATATCGCGATCGCGTTCCACAATCAGGTTAAGCGTTGGCGTCTGCACCCGCCCCACGGATAAAACGCTACCATAACCATTCTCCCGGGCCTTGACCGAATATAGCGCGTCATATTCATGCCGATCTGCCAGTCAGCCCGGGCACGGCCCAGACCGGCTAAATAGTAGGGTAAGGTCGCACTTCCGGGCTTTATCGCCGCCAGTGCGGCGCGGACGCTGGCCTCATCAAGTGCCGAGAGCCACAACCGCTCAACTTTTCCCTGATAATGGCAATAATCAAGGATTTCACGGGCAATCACCTCTCCTTCCCGATCCGCATCGGTGGCAATCACTGCCGTATCAGCCTGTTTCAGCAGTTTCTGGATGACGGAAAACTGAGCCGCCGCATCCGGTTTAACCTGCATTTGCCACGTTGTCGGCAATACCGGTAGCACATCGGTACGCCAGGGAACACCGAACTGTTCACCGTAGGCGTCCGGGCTGGCCTGCTCCAGCAGGTGACCAAAACCCCAGGTGACGCACACACCGTTTCCGGTCTGATAACCCGGCATTTTCTTTGTCGCACCCAGCACAGCGGCGATATCGCGCCCCTGACTGGGCTTTTCACAGAGAAAGAGCTTCATCGAATAGTCCCTTCCGCCACACTCTTCATATTCTCAAACAGCTTGCTGGCATAAGCCGCCGTGGCATGAGAGGCCAGACCGGAACGAAAGGTGATATACAGACGGCTGCCGGAACCATTTTTCTCCAGTTCGACCTGAACGCTGTCACCGGTATTTTCGTTTCCCCAGTCGCACCCCATTTTGTAGTAGCTACCGGGTTGCCAGTCCCATACCCATGCTCCATCGGCTACTGAACCAGCAGTCCACCCTCCACTTTGTATACCGTTATTACGCAGTTGCGCCACTTCCTCAGCCGAGATAAAACCGTAGTAGCGTTTTACCCGCGCAGCTGCCGTATCAACATCAACGGGAACACGATATTCCTGCACGATTTTGTGGCTGGCCTGCGGTACGCCTTTCGATAACACTACCGGACCACTGTCTGCCGGTGCGGAACCGACTGAAAAGATCCCGCCGCCAATCTGGTTTATCGCACTGTTGACACTGTCAACACTCGCACATCCACTCAGGCTGGTACTCAGGACGAACAATCCGGTAAAAGCCGTTTTATTTCTAATCATCCTGCACCTCCTGCTTTGCCGCTTTCTCTTTGCGTGACTGACGTTTGAAGGAGGCTTTCAACGCTTTAATACTTTCGGCACTTACCGGTGGAGAAAAGCGGGAACGACGGGTTCCCAGCAGGATCGCCCTGTCCAGTTCCCCAAATTGTTCGATAGCCTGTCGGGCAACATCATTATTTGAAGCTATATCCTGGCGGGTAACGGGATGAGAACGGTAGCGCAGGGCTACAGAGAAGATTTGCCGAATTTGATGGCTACCGCGATGTAACCAGACTTTTCGCTCTTTCAGCGACATCAGACCGTAGTGATGCGCCTGGAAGACGCGCAAGATCAACTGATCGAATCCAACCAGGAGGTAAACACAGCGGTATCCCAGCGGAGTATGGCTGTGAACGGCAATATTCAGCGGTGCAGTAGAGGTTACTCCCGAAAGGGAGGCGTTAACTGGCAACATCGCCATCAGGGCATCGATATCATTCAGCCATTTCTGGAGCTGCTGACTGGCTGTCTCCAGCAATGTTTCCACTTCCATCAGAGCCACATCCGCCCACGGATTATCGGCCAGTGAATCGCGGTTTACCCTGGAAATTAACTTGAAAAACAGCGGCATTCCGATAAGTGAAGGCTTATCCTCCGAGGCTGGCCGCCCACCCCAAGTGTTAATCGCGTATTGGGTGTGCAACTCGATGCGCAGCTCAGAATGCAACGCACCGGCTTTCTTTTCTATCTTGTCTGACATGATTTTCCATCTATAAAAGTTCAACGAGATGGAAATAGTTGTGTATTGGTGATACGAAGCACAATAATAAAATCATTGTACAAAAATAAAATTTATTCTAGGAGGGCAGAAAAATCTGCCCTCTTAATAATTACCAACCGTAAGACACTCCCGCCGCAACACCAAGATTATTTTGTGTATCAAAGGATGACTTTAATGAAACAATAGTTCTATCGTTGACACGGTAATAGCCACCGGCTGAAATCGCTTGCTCACTGTCGAAGTTCGCCATACCCATACCGAAGTTGAAATCATAAGAGAAGTTTTGGGGGATACTTGCCATCGCCATCGCGCCAGCAATACCCGCAGCAGCTTTCTGACGATTTTTATCAACTTTGCTATCTAATTGTTCAATTCGTCCGTTCACTTTATTTATTTGCGAGTTCGTATAATCGATAGATTGATTGAATCGGTTATCGGTATACGTTGTTGCTTGATTTAACGTATTTCTTGTGGATGTGTCTGTGTAACTTTTCGAGATATCAATTGCATAACTATTACCCTGATTAACTCTCGAATCAGTATATTCAATTGCTTTGTCATATGTATTCTTTGACGAATTATCGGTGTATGTATTGGCATCAACAAGCGTCTGCGCCGATGAGT
>NZ_VATQ01000048.1:0-40205 GCF_005781135.1 Escherichia sp. E3659
TAAACTGCCAGGCATCAAATTAAGCAGTAAGCCGGTCATAAAACCGGTGGTTGTAAAAGAATTCGGTGGAGCGGTAGTTCAGTCGGTTAGAATACCTGCCTGTCACGCAGGGGGTCGCGGGTTCGAGTCCCGTCCGTTCCGCCACTTATTAAGAAGCCTCGAGTTATTGCTCGAGGTTTTTTTTCGTCTGTATTTCTATTATTGCCAAAATCGCAAAAATCCTCTGCGTTTTACACCCTTTTTCCGCAACAGTCTAAAGCTCATAATCACCTTAGTTAACGAAAATAGCATTAAAAGAGGCATATTATGGCTATCCCTGCATTTGGTTTAGGTACTTTCCGTCTCAAAGACGACGTTGTTATTTCATCTGTGAAAACGGCGCTAGAACTTGGTTATCGCGCAATTGATACCGCACAAATCTATGATAACGAAGCTGCAGTAGGTCAGGCGATTGCAGAAAGTGGCGTGCCACGTCATGAACTCTACATCACCACTAAAATCTGGATTGAAAATCTCAGCAAAGACAAATTGATCCCGAGTCTGAAAGAGAGCCTGCAAAAATTGCGTACTGATTATGTTGATCTGACGCTAATCCACTGGCCGTCACCAAACGATGAAGTCTCTGTTGAAGAGTTTATGCAGGCGCTGCTGGAAGCCAAAAAACAAGGGCTGACGCGTGAGATCGGTATTTCCAACTTCACGATCCCATTGATGGAAAAGGCGATTGCTGCTGTTGGCGCTGAAAACATCGCTACTAACCAGATTGAACTCTCTCCTTATCTGCAAAACCGTAAAGTGGTTGCCTGGGCTAAACAGCACGGCATCCATATTACTTCCTATATGACGCTGGCGTATGGTAAGGCCCTGAAAGATGAGGTTATTGCTCGTATCGCAGCTAAACACAATGCGACTCCGGCACAAGTGATTCTGGCGTGGGCTATGGGGGAAGGTTACTCAGTAATTCCTTCTTCTACTAAACGTAAAAACCTGGAAAGTAATCTTAAGGCACAAAATTTACAGCTTGATGCCGAAGATAAAAAAGCGATCGCCGCACTGGATTGCAACGATCGCCTGGTTAGCCCGGAAGGTCTGGCTCCTGAATGGGATTAAGCCTCTCTGACAGCTCCTCCGGGAGCTGTTTTTACATGCTCGCTAAGGAAATCGATAAAAGCCCGGATGCGCGTACTTACCGCACGGTCGCTGTAATAGACTGCACTGAATGGCATTTCCACTGGCAACACTTTATCTGCCATTAACTCCACCAATTCTCCGCGAGCGATTTCTCTGTCGATCATGTAGTCGGACAAACACGCAATCCCGTTGCCACTCAGGCAAAGCTGTTTCAGTGTTTCCCCACTATTGGATGACAAACCGTACTTCACCTCATGTAATTGTCCATCACTACAGGCTATCGGCCAGGTATTGAGGGAAGCGGGTTCAGTGAATCCCAGGCAAACATGTTGCTTTAAATCGTCGATAGTTTCTGGCTTCCCGTAGCGGGAAATATAATCGGGGGAGGCGATAATTTTTCGATAACTGTTAAATAACGGCCTGGCACGTAAGCTGGAATCCGTTAACGTACCGGCGCGTATCGCGACATCCACTTTTCTTTCGATCAAATTAATAATCGTTTCGGAGGAGACTAGCGATAAAGTGACTTCCGGATAGCGTTCACGGAAAGGCTTAATCAATGGCATCAGAAAGTGCAGCACCACTGGAGTTGCGGCATCGATCCGTAACAGTCCACGCGGTGTATTACGCGTCTCCATAATTTCTGATTCTGCCGCTGCCATCTCCTGCAAAATTGACTGTACGCGACGAAAATAACGCTCGCCTTCTTCCGTCAGGCTAAGTTGTCGCGTGGTCCGATTAAGCAGGCTAACGCCTAGTTTCATCTCCAGCTTTTTCACCGCCCGGCTTACCGCTGAGTTTGCTTGCCCTAATTGTTCCGCTGCCCGGCTAAAGCTGCCGCTTTCGACGACCGAAACAAAAATGGCGAGTTCTTCCGACGTGGCTTTCATTTTTGCTCCTGTTGCAAAATAGAAGAGATATTTTGAATTTATTTGTCATTAAACCATCAGGATACGTGATATGTCATCCGATTTAATGATATCTATAAAGAGTAAAATTCAGCCTGGTGTAAGTACTTGCTTACATAACAATCTACAATTGCTCGTTGAAAGAGTGAGCTAAAATCCCTATAACAGTAGAACCCTCCTGAATGCGGAAGGGGTGACGTAATCGAGGTTTCAAAGTCAAAAGTGCGAAAAAACACCTATGCCATGCGCTATGTTGCCGGACAACCTGCGGAAAGGATCTTACCGCCGGGGTCTTTTGCGAGCATCGGCCAGGCATTACCACCTGGAGAACCGTTAAGTACCGAAGAGCGTATTCGGATCCTGGTGTGGAACATATACAAACAGCAACGCGCTGAATGGTTGTCGGTATTAAAGAACTACGGCAAAGATGCACATCTGGTGTTATTGCAGGAAGCGCAAACAACGCCAGAGTTAGTACAGTTTGCGACTGCTAACTATCTTGCTGCCGATCAGGTACCCGCTTTCGTGCTGCCGCAGCATCCTTCCGGTGTCATGACCCTTTCGGCGGCGCATCCCATTTATTGCTGCCCGTTACGCGAACGTGAACCTATTTTACGTCTGGCGAAATCAGCGCTGGTGACGGTCTACCCATTACCTGATACCCGCCTGTTGATGGTCGTCAATATTCACGCCGTCAACTTTAGTCTGGGCGTAGATGTTTACAGTAAGCAGTTGCTTCCTATTGGCGATCAGATTGCCCATCACAGCGGCCCGGTCATTATGGCGGGAGATTTCAATGCCTGGAGCCGTAGAAGGATGAACGCGTTATATCGCTTTGCGCGGGAAATGTCGCTGCGCCAGGTGCGTTTTACCGATGATCAGCGCCGTCGGGCGTTTGGTCGCCCGCTCGATTTTGTTTTCTACCGTGGTCTGAACGTCAGCGAAGCTTCTGTACTGGTTACGCGCGCTTCCGATCACAATCCGCTACTCGTTGAATTCAGTCCCGGCAAGCCTGATAAATAAGGTATGTCAGGTCTGCCACAGGGCAGACCAACGTTTGGCGCTGTCCTTTTATACTCAAACAACAAAAGGACAGCGCAATGACAACACAATCCCACCATGACCACGTAGAAAAGCAGTTTAGCTCTCAAGCCAGCGAATATCTGACCAGTACCGTACATGCATCCGGACGAGATTTACAGCGCCTGGCGGTGCGTCTGGCTGATTATCCTGATGCAAGTGTACTTGATATGGGCTGCGGAGCAGGGCATGCCAGCTTTGTCGCTGCGCAAAACGTGAGCACGGTGGTGGCGTATGACTTATCTGCCCATATGCTGGATGTCGTGGCACAAGCTGCCGAAGCCCGGCAACTGAAAAATATCACCACCCGCCAGGGATATGCCGAAAGTCTGCCATTTGCCGATAACGCATTTGATATTGTTATCAGCCGTTATTCTGCCCATCACTGGCATGATGTTGGTGCAGCACTGCGAGAAGTGAATAGGATATTGAAACCTGGCGGTAGGCTGATTGTGATGGACGTAATGTCTCCGGGTCACCCAGTGCGCGACATCTGGTTACAGACGGTAGAAGCATTACGCGATACCTCTCACGTACGAAACTACGCCAGCGGTGAGTGGTTGACGTTAATCAATGAAGCCAATCTGATAGTTGATAATTTAATTACAGATAAGTTACCGCTGGAATTTTCTTCATGGGTCGCCAGAATGCGTACGCCAGAAGCGTTAGTAGATGCTATTCGCATTTACCAACAGAGCGCATCGACAGAGGTGAAAACGTATTTTGCCTTGCAGAATGATGGCTCTTTCACCAGTGATATCATCATGGTAGAAGCACATAAAGCGGCATAAATAAAAAAGGCACCGGGGGAATCGGTGCCTTTTTATTATCTGGTTTGTCAGGAATCTGGCATGTTGTTGTTTTTCACAAACAACGTCAGCTTATCGCCTGGTTGCAGATTCGCAGTGTCGCTGTTCCAGCGCATCACATCTTTGATGTTCACGCCGTGGCGTTTAGCAATGCTTGAAAGCGAATCGCCTTTGCGCACACGATACGTAATGCTATCGCTGTTGTTTGCCAGTCGCTGTGCGCTACTACCTGCGCCAATCGTCAAACTTTGGCCTGGTTTCAGCTTAGATCCGCGCAGTTTATTCCACTGCTGCAAATCTTTGGTGCTTACGCCGAGACGTGAAGCGATACTTGAAAGCGTGTCGCCAGAACGAACGGTGTAAACACGACTGTTAAGTGGCGTATTGTCGGCAACCAGTGTCGACTGTACAGCAGCAATTTCGCCGGAAGCCAGAGATTCACGCAGTTGATCTGCATGCTTCTTTGGCACCATCACGTACTGCGGGCCACTTGCGCCCAGCGTGGAGCCTTTCACGCCAGCGTTGAATGTCTTCAGCTTGCTGACGGAAATTCCCGCCATATCTGCAACCTTCGCCATATCAACCGGGCTACTCAGGTGTACACGTGCCAGAGCACGGCTTTCATCGGTCGTCGGCAGACGTACGCCATAACGTTTGCTGTTTTTGAGAATATCACTCAATGCCAGCATTTTAGGCACGTACTGCTTCGTTTCCTGCGGCAACGGTAACGACCAAAAGTCCGTGGATTTCCCACGTGCTTTGTTCGTTTTAATTGCCTTCATGACCCGACCTTCGCCGCTATTATAAGCCGCTACGGTCAAAAGCCAGTCGCCGTCAAACATCTTGTTCAGACGTTGCATCATGTTCAGCGCGGCTGTCGTTGAAGCAACAACATCGCGACGCGCGTCATAATTGCGGGTCTGTTTCAAACCATAATTGCGCCCCGTGCTCGGAATGATCTGCCAGATGCCCGCGGCATTGGCGCCAGACGTCGCGTGAGGATCAAAAGCGCTCTCCACTATGGGTAGTAGTACCAGTTCCATAGGCATGTTACGTTTTTTAACTTGCCCGGCTATCCAGTACATATACGGCTCTGCCCGTAAAGTTACATCGTGGAGATAGCTCTTATTGCGTAAATATTTCTGTTTCTGTTCGCGAATCCGGTCATTTTCCGGAATTCCCATCTTTAGCTCGTCGCCAATGAAAGCCCACAAGTCACCATCTGGCGCGATAGACGTCCCATCGTCCATCCATCGTGCCTGACTTGTAAACTTTGCTGCTTCCCCTTGACCAGCTGCAGAAAGGCTCTGTGCGTGCTGTTGGACGTTACCGGTACTCTGGCAACCCACGAGCAGGACAGAGGCGAGTAATATCGCTTTTGCCTTCATGTGTGTGTCAATAGTTGCTTAAAAGACGACCGATCATAACGGCGAACGAAGCCGATGACAAGAAAGTTTTATCAGAATCTATCTTTCTTTGACCTTAACCAGGCAAAACGCTCCTCAGGTTGTTGCAATAATGTTTCTTTATTAATTACATTAATTAAATCAATATCTTCTGTTCTTAAAAAAACATTAATTTTCCGCTCATTTTTGAGAATAACGGGGAGTGTAATTTGATTTTTTGCCCGTAACTCAATAACTTTACGATAATAATCATTTATGGACAAATCGTGCGGAAGAATACTCAAGGCAAACTTCATATTTGATAAAGTATATTCATGAGCACAACATACCAGCGTATCGTCAGGTAGAGCACTTAATTTTTTAAGTGATTGATACATTTGAGAAGCTGTACCTTCAAATAATCGCCCGCAGCCACCAGAGAAAAGAGTATCACCGCAAAATAGATAAGGATTACTGAAGTAACAGATATGTCCTAAAGTGTGACCTGGTGTGGCAATTACACTAAATTCATGCCCCAAAACGAAGGCAGTTTCGCCATCTTTGACTACCTGTGTTGTTCCCTTATCTTGTGTCTCTTGTGGACCGTAGACCACAATGTGCGGAAACTTTTCCACCAGTTCTTTTACGCCGCCAACGTGATCGTGATGATGGTGGGTGAGAAATATGGCCTCCGGTTGCCAGTTATTGGCGGCAATGGCCTTTACTACCGGCTCCGCTTCTCCAGGATCGACAATCAGGCAACGGCCTGCTTCATCATTCAAAACCCAGATGTAATTGTCATCAAAGGCAGGAATACTGTTAAGATTCATATATTACCTCTCAGTGTGAAACGGAAGGTTGTGATGAAACCGGCAAGGAACCCTCAAACAGTCGTGGCTCCTGATTGCTGGGGCGATTTGCCCTGGGGAGAGCTTTATCGCAAGGCGCTGGAGCGCCAGCTCAACCCATGGTTCACGAAAATGTATGGTTTTCATCTGCTTAAGATTGGCAATTTAAGCGCAGAAATCAATTGCGAAGCGTGCGCGGTTTCTCATCAAGTGAATGTTTCTGCACAAGGAATGCCCGTACAGGTGCAGGCGGACCCACTTCATCTTCCTTTTGCCGATAAATCCGTCGATGTTTGTCTACTGGCGCATACGCTGCCATGGTGCACCGATCCGCATCGTTTGTTGCGTGAAGCCGATCGGGTATTGATTGATGATGGCTGGTTGGTCATTAGTGGCTTCAATCCCATCAGTTTAATGGGATTACGTAAACTTGTGCCAGTCTTGCGAAAAACATCGCCTTATAACAGCCGGATGTTTACCCTGATGCGGCAACTGGACTGGCTCTCTTTGTTGAATTTTGAAGTGCTACACGCCAGCCGTTTCCACGTTCTCCCGTGGAATAAACATGGTGGAAAACTATTGAGCGCGCATATTCCTGCGCTTGGTTGCTTACAACTTATCGTTGCCCGGAAACGGACTATTCCTTTAACGCTCAACCCGATGAAACAGAGCAAAAACAAACCGCGAATTCGCCAGGCGGTCGGCGCCACCCGGCAATTTCGTAAACCACAGGCTTAAACTTCGACTTGGTAGCCCGTATCTTCCAGTGTGGGATTCATTGCCGCGGCACGAGCCAGTTCATCGCAACGTTCGTTTTCTGGATGACCGGCATGGCCTTTTACCCATTCCCATTTGATTTGATGCTGCCCCAACGCAGCATCAAGACGTTGCCAGAGATCGACATTTTTTACTGGTTTTTTGTCTGCTGTTTTCCAGCCACGTTTTTTCCAGTTATGGATCCACTGGGTGATCCCCTGGCGGACATACTGGCTGTCGGTACTCAGAATGACTTCACAGTGTTCTTTTAACGCTTCCAGCGCGACAATAGCGGCCATCAACTCCATACGGTTGTTGGTGGTGCGGGTGTAGCCAGCGCTAAAAGTTTTTTCGCGTCCACGATAGCGTAAAATAGCGCCATAACCCCCAGGTCCAGGATTGCCCAGACACGAACCATCGGTGAAAATTTCTACCTGTTTAAGCATCTCTGGTAGACTTCCTGTAATTGAATCGAACTGTAAAACGACAAGTCTGACATAAATGACCGCTATGAGCACTGCAATTACACGCCAGATCGTTCTCGATACCGAAACCACCGGTATGAACCAGATTGGTGCGCACTATGAAGGCCACAAGATCATTGAGATTGGTGCCGTTGAAGTGGTGAACCGTCGCCTGACGGGCAATAACTTCCATGTTTATCTCAAACCCGATCGGCTGGTGGATCCGGAAGCCTTTGGCGTACATGGTATTGCCGATGAATTTTTGCTCGATAAACCCACGTTTGCCGAAGTAGCCGATGAGTTCATGGACTATATTCGCGGCGCGGAGCTGGTTATCCATAACGCAGCGTTCGATATCGGCTTTATGGACTACGAGTTTTCGTTGCTTAAGCGCGATATTCCGAAGACGAATACCTTCTGTAAGGTCACCGATAGCCTTGCGGTAGCGAGAAAAATGTTTCCCGGTAAGCGCAACAGCCTCGATGCATTATGTGCTCGCTACGAAATAGATAACAGTAAACGAACGCTGCACGGGGCATTACTCGATGCCCAGATCCTTGCGGAAGTTTATCTGGCGATGACCGGTGGTCAAACGTCGATGGCTTTTGCGATGGAAGGAGAGACACAACAGCAGCAAGGTGAAGCAACAATTCAGCGCATTGTACGTCAGGCAAGTAAGTTACGCGTTGTTTTTGCGACAGATGAAGAGCTTGCAGCACATGAAGCCCGTCTCGATCTGGTGCAGAAGAAGGGCGGAAGCTGCCTCTGGCGGGCATAAATACCTGTGAAAGGCGCTAAAAATAGCGACTTGGGCGATTTTTGCAGCAAACGATTCAAAAGATGAGAAAAATCGTTGACGAAGGCTGAGGCAATCCGTAATATTCGCCTCGTTCCCAAAGGAACACAACACGGAGCGGTAGTTCAGTCGGTTAGAATACCTGCCTGTCACGCAGGGGGTCGCGGGTTCGAGTCCCGTCCGTTCCGCCAAATTCACTCATAAAAATGAGTTCAGAGAACCGCAAAATTTTTAATTTTGCGGTTTTTTGTATTTGAATTCCACCATTTCTCTGTTCAATGATTTTACTCTGGCGTAAGTGCGTGATTCTCGCTTGTTGTCTCATTCATTAAAATTCAATAATGATATCGAACCATTCAGCTTAAATATATTTCCAGAGAATAAATTTATATTGATTAAATGAATGTATATTTCAAATTGATTTTGTTTGTTATTATTTAAGTGGGGTATATAATTAGAGTCCGTTATCAGTGCTAAATATTCTAATCATTATGACAGGCGAGGGAGTGTCCAATTATGAATTCAAAAAAGCTTTGTTGCATATGTGTGTTATTCTCGCTGCTTGCAGGATGTGCCTCTGAATCTTCTATTGATGTAAAGAAGAAAAAAGCTCAAGTCACACAAAGTAATATTAATAAAAACACTCCCCAGCAACTGACAGACAAAGATTTATTCGGTAATGAAACCACTCTGGCCGTATCCGAAGAGGATATTCAAGCTGCGCTTGATGGAGATGAGTTCCGCGTTCCCCTTAATTCTCCTGTAATACTTGTTCAATCCGGCAACCGCGCACCGGAAACCATTATGCAGGAGGAGATGCGAAAATATTATACTGTTTCCACATTCTCTGGTATCCCGGACAGGCAAAAGCCTCTGACTTGTAACAAAAACAAAGATAAAAATGAGAACGAGGATGTTGCCAGTGCTGAGAATATGAACTGGATGCAGGCACTGCGTTTTGTGGCTGCAAAAGGACATCAGAAAGCGATTATTGTTTACCAGGATATGTTGCAGACAGGAAAATATGACTCTGCGCTGAAATCAACAGTATGGTCCGACTATAAAAATGAAAAACTCACTGACGCTATCTCCCTGCGCTACCTGGTACGTTTCACGCTGGTGGATGTGGCAACAGGTGAGTGGGCTACCTGGTCGCCGGTGAATTATGAATCGAGAGTAATATTTCCGCCGGCTGGAATAACAAAAACGAGCAATAAAGAACTATCAAAAGACCATGTTACGGAAGCGCAACTGTTTAATTTTAAACAAAAAACATATGTATCGATGGTGAAAGACTTGGTGAGTCGATTCCAGTAATCGTTATTGTTATGCTGCCGCCTGTAGTTTAGGGTGGCAGCAAACAGGAGTTGAGTATTTCTATAATGTAAATATGATTGTTTTTATAAACTTATAATATATATTACCAGTGTATTGCATGTGAGTTATTTTTTTAATTCTTCATAAATTAAAATAGTATCATCTGCAATGGAAAGAATTGCTATTATCTCTTCATTTTTTTTATATTTTTCTTTTAATGTCTTGTTTCTTTCTTTTAATGGAGTACATTCATTAATAATATCATTCTTAGCTGTCATTGAGTCAGTTTCGATATCGAATGCTAAATCTACAAAGCAATAATCTACGTAGAACATAAATCTACGTATATCTTCCGGTATAGCAGTGGAAAAATAACGGTATTGCGTGTAAGTGGTTTGATCATCGAATTCGTCTGATTGTACTGAATATGTAAATGTGGCCAGTATAAATAGTAATGTTAATCTTAAATTTATAATAATCATTTGCTGGATATCTCATCTGGATTTTGAAAGTCAGAAATGTAAGCATTGTTTAGTTGCATGGCTCTTATTTTGTTTAACTCAGTATAGCATGGATATAGCCGAGAGAATGCCAGTCGCCCTACTCTGGCCCCCCAGGTTAGAGTAAAAGAGCATTGAGCAAATCTGTAACGTATAAATTCCCTATTAGAAGACTCTAGTCTTTTTAAAGAAATAACTGCTTCTTTTCTTATTGCTTCGTCCTCATCACTATTCCATTTTTGAATTTTCTCTTTTATATTTACTTCTGCTTTTTTAAGTGTAATAGTGCTCATAATAAATGAGTTTTTAACACAATCAATAAATTCAAGTTCATCAACACCACTACATTCTTTAGACATGGAAATGTCAAATGCCAGACCTTTTGTACATGAGAATGTCAGCAGTAGGATAATTGTTATTTTTCCCATTCTCATAATACTCTGTTTTTTGTGAGTAATGTATAAACGAACTGAAGTTTTATTGCATACTTGGGATCGCCACCACCATTATAATTCATCGCTACATTTTTTATTGTGATAGGTTTCCATCCAGTAATTATTACTTTCATGGATGCTTTTTGATAATATAAAATATCTCCCGGGTGTATTTTATCGAGATTTTTTCCAGGATTGTTTTTCGTTAAGTTAGGTATGGTCGTTTTTCTCTCTTTTCTGATGTTGTCAGCCAAATCGCCTTTTTGGACAATGGCGCTATATAGAGTTGAGTCATATTGATCGATAGTTGATTCTTCCTTTGTATTAGAAAGTTTCATCATTAAGTAAGTAATTGCTGCTTTGATATTCTCTTCTGGAGAGCCAGTTATTTGTTCTTTTGCCCAGTAATTTCTTTCTGGATCTTTTAACCCATTGAATGCTTTGTTTCTCCATTGTGGTGGGGTAACAAGGGCTGTGGATTTTTCTCCAGAGATTAAAGCAGGCATCGCTTTATCTTTCCGAAAACGACCAATTTGTAATGGATAACCATTCCACTGAGAAGTATTTTCCGCATCGTTTTCAGTCCAGAGCATGGCTTTTATTATATACCAATCCAACGGCTGAAAGTATGGAGTGCTGGACAAATGAATGTTGATTTCATTAACAGATTTTAAAATTAATAAGTCATATTTATTCCATTCTTTATGATTGCTCACAAATGCCAACTCTCTTATTTTTTTCCATTTAAAAAAATCACTTTCATCTTCTGTTATTCTTGATGCTAAATCTTGTCTTAGTTGAAATGGGAATTTTTCATTAAATAACGTACTGTCAGTGCTTGTATTTTTGCTTTCACTGTCTGATGTTGAAGAGTGTAAAATATTGTTGGCCATTATAATAATCCCATATGTTTTTAAAAAAGACGATCTTCCCATAAACTGTATGCACTAGTGCCAGCGGAACAATGCTCCCATATAATTGACTCATAACTGAAAGAAACTGACTCTTCGGGTTGAACGCTATTATCAACAACAATATGTGATATAGAGACATGAATGTCGCTTATCTTTGCTCCAGTTAATTTGATTTTATAGTACAGTTCATTAATTCCAAATTTATTTGTGCGATAAAAGGAAAAATCACATGTCAATAATTCATTGTCGCAAATTGCTTTGCCTAATAAGGGTGATGCTTTATCTATAGGTTTTTTTATTGTCAAATGATGATGGTTGACGTTTTGATCTCGATTTAATCCATGCATGAATTCATAAATCATAATTTGATCAATGTGTGCTGTTTGAGCTTTATTTCCAATGGATGGTTGTGATGAACAACCACTTGAAATGAGCCCTTGATTATCACCATTTAGTGTTAAATAAATTAAATTCGCCATTTAAAACTCCTTTGTATTCATGAATGTTATTGAAACTCAATGTCTTTTTTTATCGTCGGTATCGTATTATTCTTCAGCAGCAGCCAGCGGCTTAACACGCCTTCGAGTCGCTCATTAATTTGTTTTTCCAGCGCATCTGTATTCTGCTTCTGCGCACGGGCATCCTGGTACTGCGTCAACAGAGACTCAACGGGTGTTTCCTGCCCCAGTCCCCGCTCCGCCTGCCAGATGACATTTTTGATATAGGAAAGGGTTATTCCCTCTTTCTCGCGCTGCATCACGAGGTCTGCAAAAGCATGTAAGTCCTGGCGGGTCTGCAACCAGCCACGCAACTGCGGGCTACTCTGTGCGCGGGTTTTGAGTGCCTCATTCCATTGTGTCGAGGCCTGCTGCTGTTGCAGGCTTTCCGGCCAGCGACTGTCGGCAACACGCATCATCTGCATCCCGGTTTCCAGCGGCTGTACCGGGGAGGTATCAAGAAGTTGTTGCAGCCTGCGCTCATAGTTTTCGAGTTCAGGTGAGGCCATCCACACCGTTGCTGCGCCCTGAGCGGTGTCGTTAACCTGTAACAGTTGCTGCTGCACCGGATAGACTTGCCACCACCACAATGCTGAGGCGACAGCCACTGAACAGGCGATCCCTGCGATAAACCCTCTTACCGTACTGCCTTGCTTTATCACACTGGCCTGTGGGGGATTCTCTGTCAGACTGCGCACTTCCATTTTCATCTCAGGCAGGCCGGGCAGGGGAGGCACTACCGCTTCTGGTGTGGAAGATGCCAGTGTTTCCGGGGCATAAATCAGCGTTCTGACCGTGGTCTGTGCGGCGTTCTCAGCGTTACTCTTCGGCTGGGGTTCAAGCCGTTTACGCGTGTTCTGCATAAAATAGAGCAGATTCTCCACGCGCGGAACGCGCTTCAGCTCCACCTGCTGGAGCTTGTCGCAGATAAGCTGCAATGCCCGCTCTGTGCGGTAGATCAGTGGCAGATCGGGTTCCGCAAAGGAGATTTGCTGACGCAGAATATTGCCGGTTCGGGAGTTAAACCAGTCCAGCATTTCAGTACGCGCCGGGCCGCCCTGCGGCCAGAACTTATCCCAGTCGTGGCTTACCATTGCCGCCAGCAGTTCCGCACCTTCGCAGAATCCCGCCAGTCCCTGTGTCCGTGTCCGGGCAAGCGTATAGTAGGTGGCGGTGTGTAAATCCACACCGTTGGCTTTAAAAATCGCCAGCGCCAGCGACTCCACCAGTTTCCAGTTCAGCTCAGGCTGTGACGGGTGGCTGGCTTTGTTTATTTCCTCGCGGATGGCGCTGAATTCCGGCAGCCCGCGCGGGTCACTGCCGGTAACGATAGTTTGTGTCAGTCCGTTACTATTCATCCCTGCCTCCTCAGTACAGTGTGTCTGACAGACCAAACTGGCTGAACAACCCACCGCTGAACGGGTTATCCTCTGTGTCGGTATGCACACGGTAGGTCATCGCGCCTCCGTCCACGCTAAAGCGCACGGTAAAGTTGCCATCCTGTACTCCGGTCAGCTGTCCGGCCCCGAACAGGCGGAACTGAGCCCACGGACCGCTGAAGCTGATACTGCGCGGTGCGCCGCCGCTGGCACCAACCAGCGTCAGTTTGCTTTCGTTGCCTTCGCGCATATTGTTAGGCCAGACCAGATGGGCGGTATAGTTACGGCCCTGGCTGTAATCGACTAACTGACCGTCAAGGTTCAGTACGCTGCGGCGTTTGTTGCCGGAAAGCGATACCGTTTCCACGGCAAAGGATGTTCCCAGACCGTTCTGTTTGCTGAAGAAGATGTCACGGATTTTCTGCGCGGTTTCCAGTTGCGCAATAATATCTTCGCGAATAATGACGTTGTTATCGCCATCCTCCAGACTTAGGTCATTGTCGATAAACAGCTTTAGGTTCTGCTGGTAGAAGGTATCCAGTATGCCATCTGGTTTAAAGAATCGTTCGAAGGCATCCAGTGAGGCATCCTGTGCAGAACGTGGATTAAACGGATAGTTATTTGCCAGTTGCTCGTTAAACGGTTTCACCACGCTGTCGCGCCAGTCCACTTCCATATAGTGAACGGCTTCCACCATCACCACATGCCAGGCCTGGTCAGCCAGCCTGCCTGCCCAGCGGTTGAGCGGAGCAGGCAGTGTTTTTGCCATCTGGCGGGTGGCGAATATGGGATCGCTGCTGTTCTGATCAAGCCGTAACTGCACGGCTTTCAGTGCCGATTTCCCAGGTACAGGCGCGTTCTGGATCGCCAGCAGGTAGCGGTGTAACTCGGTGAGCTGCAGGTACACGGCCTGCATCGTGCTTTCTTTATCTTTCTGGACTGTCAGGGTACTGTTTTCCGGGGCGAACTCATGCCCGAGGCGAGTGAGTAGCTGGTAGTCCGGTTCTGCCAGGGCTTCTTCCCGTTCTTTGTCAGAGAGTTTTTCAGAAAAGACGCCTGGCTGTGTGTTGTCACGCAGCACGGTCAGCGCTCGCTGCAAAGGCTGGTCGCCGCTGATAACCTGCTCCAGCGCCCCGGTCAGTTGGGCAATGGATTCATAATCGCGAACGTTGAGGTTATCCATCCCGGCCCGCCAGGTGGCGGTGTAGTCGCTGATATACTGCTCGGTGAGCTGGCGCTGGATTTCCGCCCGGTCGGCGTCACTGTATTTCACGCTGCGGGTGAGGTTGAGTACCCAGGAATCCATCGCCGTCAGTTCAACCAGTTCATCGCGCTGTTTTACAAAATAGCTTTGCAGGCCGTAACGGGTAAGAAACTGTGGAACAACCAGTTTATTGTCATCGGCAGATGTAAACACCTGGTCAAAGGTTGGCCCTACCTGGTCACGCAGATTGAGGTCGGCAGGAAGAACGCCCAGCGCCCGCGTTTTCAGGCTCTGGTAAACCCGCTGGTAGACAGGTAGTTTGCTTAGTTCTTTCTGTGCTGACACAACGGGCTTGTCATACGGCGTCCAGCGGCTGATAGCGTCACCGTCGCCCGCCTGACGCTCTGCATGCCAGTCAGTGTGAGCCAGCGCGTAGTCAAGATGGGACATCAGTTGCGCCTGGATATCGCGCTGGCCGTGGAACTTTTCGCTCCAGCGTTTTGCCATATACTGCTTCACCACCTCATTGTTACGTCCGCTCTTATCCTCCAGCATTCGCATCACGCGCAGCACGGCGAGTTTTTCCTCACTCTCCGGTGGCGCGGCGTTCATCTCTTTGACCAGCCCGTTAAACAGCGACGGAAGATAGCGTTGCTCCAGCAGTTGCAGGTAGGTCCGTTCCACATAAGGCCCGATGCGTCGCCCCTGATATAATCCCATCTCCGCAAGGCGGCTGCGGTCGCCCCAGTCACCGTAGGCCAGAGTGGCATCGCGTACCGGGTTCAGCAGCGGCAGTTGCAGGTTGCCATAGTCATCTTCCCCCTGCGGAGGTGGTACATCCATAAAGGCTTTTGCCTGCTTAAGCACGGTGATGCCGGACTGATAGTTACCGTTGTAATAGTGATGCCAGCCGGCAATGAGCAGCAGTGCCGCCACGCCGCCTGTGGCAGAGAAAACCGTCAGGCGGCGGCGGGAACGCATCAGCCAGGCGCGGCTCTCTGTTGCCAGATTAGGCTCTGCGAGTAATGCCTGCGGGAACAGGCTGCGGGTGAAATAGGGCGCGGTGTCCACCAGGGGCCAGGACGCCAGTGGGTTATTGCCCAGCCGGTACTGGCGGGCGGCAGACTGGGTGAAAATATCATCCATCTGTCCGCGCTGAAGCGAAGAGGTGAGATAGACGCCACGCAGCATCACGTTCATATTTTCGCCGTCAAGCAGACCCTCAAGCAGTGATACCAGCGGTTCACGGCTTCCCTGCATCTGGCGGGAAAAACTAAATAAAGACGCACGGGCGTGGCTCTGTCCGACCATCAGATCCGGCAACGCCAGATTCATTCGATCCACCCATGTCTGCCAGAAAGCATTCAACTCTGTTCGCCAGTCATCATTTTCATGGGCACGGCGGGTGAACGTGACGCCCAGAATCGCATCGCGATCCTGTCTGTTCAGTGACTGAAACAGGGCGGCAAAACCCTGCAATAAATCAAGCCGGGTCAGTACCACGTAAACCGGTAACTGGCAGTGAAGATGCTGGCGTATATCCTGCAAGCGGCTGCGTAGCGTCTGTAACAGATGCTCGTGGCGGCGTTTGTCTGCGGTCAGCAGATCGGGTAAATCGAGTGTCAGAATAATCCCGTTCAGCGGCTGGCGCGCGCGCTTTTCTTTCAGCCAGCCGAGGGCATGTTCCCACAGACGGCGATGCAGGATATCCGCATCAGCGGGAGCGCAGAGTGTGCCGTCGATATCAAAGATCACCGCCTGTTTACCGACATGGGGCGTAAGGTACAGGCGTTGTTCTGCGCCGCGTGCGCCCTCCGGGGCATAAATAATGTCGGACGGAAACCCCTCGCGCAGCAGTGTCGTTTTGCCACTGCCCGCCGGGCCGATGACCATATACCACGGCAACTGCCACAGGAAACGGCGGTTGTCGAGATGGCGTTGCAGGCGCAGCAGCCAGTGGTCGAGGTAACGCTGCTGGGCGTTCAGCTCCGCACTGAGCGGATCAATGGCTTCCTCGCGCTGTTGTTTTTGCTGTTTTTCAAGCAGTTGCAGGCGCTTCATTACCCGGACGGTAAGCCACACAAGGGCAATAATCCCCCACGCCGCCGTTGCCAGCCAGCGGTTCGCCAGTGGTTTGAGCCACTGTTCTTCATACAGCGTCCACGTCGGGCCTTTCCACCAGATCCATACCAGCAGGAAAATCCACGCCAGTATCAGCAACCAGAAGGCAGAAACCTTAAACCGGGGCATCGCCGGGCGCAGGGCTGATTTGAGTCCGCTGAATAGTCGGGGTGTTGGTAATCTGAACACAAAAACTCCTGTTCTCTTTTATTGTTCTGCCGTGAATTTTTGTTCGAGCTGCGCAAGTAACGATGGCTCCCAGTCAGACACCATCGTCTGCCCCCCCATCATGAACAACATCCGGTACTGTTGCTGCGCAAGCTGTACCAGCCCCGCCTCCTCCGTCAACTGGGCGGCAAGGTACTGGCGGTGAAACTGATCGCGGGGATCGCCTTCGGGTAGCATGTCCAGATACCGCAGCGCCGCCTCCAGCCCCTGCTCAGTAAAACAGGTCCTGGCTGCCTGCGATTCCTCTCCGGCCTGCGCAACCGGTGTAACTTTGCCGTCGGGCGAAGCGGACAGCCATTGTTTCGTTTGCTCACTGATAAAAGGTGTTCGGTCATTAAACAGTAGCCCGGTAAGCTGGGGCAGACGCTCAAGGAAGCGGGTGACCTCATCGCGGATGGCGTCTGCCACCTGTTTGTAACCCAGGCGCAGTGCTGTCTGTGCAGAAAGACAGTGACCGTCCAGCCAGTAGGGTGCCAGGAGCACACTTTTCTCCACCTGCTGCCACAGTGCCATATCTGCGCTGCCAAGCTGTGCCTGGTAATCTGCAATCATATCGGCGGAGACGGCGGCCAGCGGGGTTCGTCCGTCACTTTCCGCCTGGGGCGTACTGTTGATGGATTGCCACAGAGCATGGCGACGCAGGCGATAGCCCTGCGGCGAATCTGGCTGGCGCTCGCATAAAATGGCTGCCACTTTTAACAGCGTATCGCGCCAGGCTTTATCGTCGTGGCTGTCAATGGTGACTTGCGGAGCCGGATCGCTGGTTTGCGTCACGCCGCTTTCAGGTGTGACGGTGGTCTGTGGTGTACTACCGGAGGCTGCCGGAGTGGGGGAGGGGGCAGGGGCCGCACGATTAAACGCACGCTGGTAGAGGGCAAAAAGATCATCGGTTGCCTGCGCCAGTTCCGGGACGTTATGTGATTGCCAGCACTGCGCCAGTTTCGCCAGTTCGCCCAGCAGCGCATCGCGCTGCGTTGTGGCAGCGTTTTCTGAAAAGCTTTCAATCCCCGTTTCAAAGCGTTTAATGACCTGGCTGGCGAAACGTTTTTTGTGCGCCATATTTTGCGGTGCGGCCACTGCCCAGTAATGCTCCACATACAGCGCCAGCAGGCGCAATGCCAGGAGCGGATCTCCGGCGTGTTGCAGGGTTCTGAGCAGATGTGCCAGCAGCCGGAAGTCTTTGCTTTCAGAGGCCAGAAGCTGAAGACCCCTGCGTTGTAGTTCCGGGATATCCAGTTGGCTGTGAGCCAGTGACCCCAGTTTGACGATTTCGCCGTCGATATACTCCCAGACCGGATTATCGTCCTTCAGCGCCGATGCCTGCCTCTCTTCCGGCAGGTTTTCCAGCAGGTGCGATATCCAGACATTCGGATCGCGTAAGTCCATTGCCATATTTTTATTCTCCCGCCCAGTGGCAGGCATCGCGCAGGGGAGTGATCACCCTGGCCAGCCCGTCAATGTTAAAGGTCAGCTTTCCAACTGCGTTGTCTGCGCCGGTATCCACCGTCAGCGTTTTTGCGCTAAATAACTGTTTAATTTCATCAATGCCGGATAACCCCCGGCTGGACTCCAGCAGAGTGCCGCTCTCACGCACAAACCAGTGGCTGCGGAATGTCTTGCCATCGGCGCTCAGAGTGACGGCAATATCGTGCGTATCCAGTGGGTGCATCAGTGCCACCTGCATCCGGGTGATATTGTCCACGCAACTGAACATCAGCACCGGGCGTGGCGGAACATGACCGATAGCCGGGGTGGTTATCACCACCGTCGGGCGTTCCCCCTGCACCTGCGTCACCAGCAGTTCCGTGGAGTTGCCCTGGCGACGTTTTTCCTGCTCTGTGGCGCGCGTCCAGGCTTCGCCCTGGTAACGGGCTTTCACCAGTGCGGCACCACCAAAGCCAGCCTGTTCCGGCGCAAGAATGCGGTCATAACAGTCAAGCCGCTCCAGCGCCGCTGACTCGCGGCGACAGGACTGCATAGCCTGTAATGTGGCCACTGTATCCGATGGCGTCGCAGTGGCGACGGCGACCGCCACATCGGCTACTGACGATGACTCTGCGGGCGCGGCACTGGCGGGTAAGCCCGCCATCAGGCCCGCGATAAACAATCCTGTCTGCCGGAAAACGAGCAACCTGCTCATAAAGCCATTTCATCCTCTGTGACGGACTCGTCGTCCAGAGCATCTTCCACGTCTGCCGTGAATGCACCGTCTGCCGCCGACAGGCGGATACGGGCAATCGCCGTGTTAGCCGCCATTTTCTGCAACAGCAGCAGGGAGAGCGGCGGCAGCATGTCGCCATCGATGACCGACTCGAGCATCCTCGCGCCGTTTTCCGCGCGGGTGACGCGGCTCATGATTTCGTCCGTCACTTCTGGTTCAATAATCACTTCCGCGCCAAAGCGGCTGCGCAGCACGTTATCAAGGCGGGCCAGTTTCCCGGCGATAATGGTGGCGAGCGTCTCTTTCGACAGCGGCAGGTACGGCACCACTTCCATACGCGCCAGCAGGGCAGGTTTAAAGAAGTCCGCCAGCACCGGATACAGGGCTTCCTGCATGGTCTCCGGGGCATCCGCATGTTCGACAATCACCTGGTAGCCAAGGTTGGAGGTCAGGAAGAAGACGATATTCTTACAGTCAATCAGGCGGCCTTCGCCATCTGCCATCTCACCCTTGTCAAACGCCTGGTAGAACAGGTTGAGCACATCCGGGTGCGCTTTTTCCACTTCATCGAGCAGTACTACCGAGTAGGGTTTCTGGCGAATCGCTTCGGTCAGCACGCCGCCTTCACCATAGCCGACGTAGCCCGGAGGCGAACCAATCAGGCGTGAAACGGTGTGTTTCTCCTGGAACTCGGACATATTGATGGTGGTGAGATACTGGCGACCGCCGTAGAGCAGCTCCGCCAGTTGCAGGACGGTTTCGGTTTTACCCACGCCGCTGGGGCCGGCCAGCAGGAACGCGCCCAGCGGGCGTCCCGGACGGCGCAGGTCGGCGCGTGCGGTCAGCAGATGCTTATGCAGGCTGGCAATCGCCAGGTTCTGGCCTTTGATGGTGTCACCAAGCCACTTCGGCAGGTCGGTGATGACCGACATTTCATTCTGCGACAGGCGGTTAAGCGGCACGCCAGTCCATTCGGCAATCACCGCCGCAATCTGTTTTTTATCGACATGCGGGGAGACCAGCAACCGGTCGTTATGCAGAGCGTCCAGTTCGGCAGTGAGCTGTGTCAGCCGCTGCACCGGGGAAACTGTTTCAGCGGTTTCTTCCGGCTGTGTGCTACTGGCTTCATCAGTTGGTGCGGTACCGGTATTATCCTGCTCTGACTCTGGCGGCGTACCCACCATGGCATCCACGCCCAGCAACTGCTGGCGCAGCGCGATAATCTCCTGGACCAGCGTCTGCTGCTGGTGCCAGGCGGCTTCCAGTTCATCCAGCGCCGTCAGCGTTTCATCGTACTGCACCAGCACCTCTGTCATCCGTGAGGTGTCGGTACGCAACCCGATGCGAAGCTCGCGTTCAAGCTGGCGAATTTCCGCCTCCTGCTGGTGGCTCAGGGTGGTCAGCGCCGAGATTTGCTTCGGTGGTGATGACAGGTTGATTGCCACACGGGCGCAGGCGGTATCCAGCACATCAATGGCTTTGTCCGGCAACTGACGCCCGGAGAGATAACGCTCGCTCAGTGTCGCAGCGGCCTGCAAGGCGTCATCATCAATCAGCACGCCGTGAGACTGTTCATAGACCGCTGACAGGCCACGCAGAATAATGGTGGCTTCGGCGGCGTTGGGTTCGCTGACCTTCACCAACTGGAAGCGGCGCGACAGGGCGGCATCTTTCTCGAAGTATTTTTTGTACTCGCTCCAGGTGGTGGCAGCGATGGTTTTCAGCTCGCCGCGCGCCAGCGCAGGTTTGAGCAGGTTGGAGATATCCAGCCCGCCCTGCTGGTTGCCCGCGCCAATCAGGGTGTGCGCTTCGTCGATAAACAGAATGACCGGCACCGGAGAGGAAATGACCTCCGCCATCAGCCCCTTAAAGCGTTTTTCGAATTCGCCCTTCACCGACGCCCCGGCCTGCAATGCGCCCAAGTCAAGGGTCATGATATCGGTGTTTTTCAGCTTGTCAGGCACCAGGCCTGCCACGATGCGCAGCGCCAGCCCTTCAATCAGCGCGCTTTTACCCACACCTGCTTCACCCACCACCACCGGGTTATTTTTACGACGGCGGCAGAGAATGTCGATCATCAGATCGATTTCGTTATCGCGGCACAGTACCGGGTCGAGCCTGCCGTTACGGGCGTCTGCGGTCATGTTTTTGGCGTAACGGGCAAGCAGACTGTCAGCAGTATCTGACAGCATACTTGTGCCTTTACCGTCTGCGTCCGGTACGACTGATTCCGCTGATTCCCGTGTCCACTGCACAAAGTCCTGTTGCAGACGGTCACGGTTAATGCCGGTCAGTAGCCGGGCGGCGGCAGGTGGTATGTAGCGCAGCGGTGAATGCAACAGAGTCAGCAACAGCACTCCGCCGCGCAGTTCGCTGTGCTGCATCTCTGCGGAGGCCAGCAGCCAGCCTTCTTTAAGCCACTCGACCAGCATCGGGGAAAATGCCGGGTAACTGTCCGTAGAACGAGCGGTTGTGTAGTTCTCCACCGTCAACGCCTGGCGCAGTTCTTCCATGCCAATATCGCCCTGTTGGGTGATAACCCGCAGGTCACTGCGTGGCATGGCGAGCATCTGAATAAGTACATGACTGACAGTAATTTCCGCTGCCTGCTGGCTCATACATTCAGAGGCGGCCATCTCCAGCGCCTGGCGGGAGAACAGGTTAAGCCGTTTTACCAGCGTAGGAAGATCAATCTGGATCATAAACGTCCTTATCGAAGTAATTTGTTTAGCTGGTGCAGAATGTCCTGCGTCTGGCTGTCCAGCCGCAGCAGATAGAACAGGTAAAACAACGCCAGCACGACAACGCCACCACAAAAAATATGTTTAATGGTCAGGCGACTGATTAACTGATAACGCCCGCCCTGGGTTTTTTTGTCCAGGTGTAACAGCGGGAAAGAGGCATCGCCGCGCAGTTTATGCAGGACGTGGTACAGGCGGCGGTAGATCTGCTCAAATTCCCCCTGATCTTGTGCTGCCACTTTGTAACGCCCGCGAAAACCCAGAGAAAAACAGAGCCAGAGAAATTCAAGCAGATCCTGGTAACGTTTGGGTTCACGGATCAGGCGCTCCAGCAGGATGAAAACCTTCTCGCCACCCCAGGCTTCATTATGGAAATGGACCAGCAACGACTGTTTGATCCACTCGTTCTTGTTGGACCAGCCGTTACCGAGCGCCGCTTCATCAATAAAAGTGCAGAGGATGTAGCGAAACGAGATAATCACGCCCGGTTCGTAGCCCTGCTCCTGAAGCAGTTGCTCCACCGCCTGAACATCCGTCACCACCTGAGCAAACAGATGCTCCGGCATCGTCTGGCTGTTCATGGTTGAAAGACGCATCACCATACCGAGGAGGGGCGTGGCCGCGTCGATCATCGGATTCAGGCTATTGCCACGAAGTGCAAGATGATAGTCGCGCAGGCCTTTTTCGACGTGTCTGGTAAATGGTGGCAGAGACAGTGACCCTTCATCCATCGTCTTACCCTCTGATCGCCCACAGTTGCATATTCAGGTCCGGGAAACTGCCGGACACATGCAGTGCAACAGCACCTGCGGCAGCCATTTCTGCCCAGGCCTGGCCACTCTTGTCGAGTTCGAAATAGCTGAACCCAGAATGGTAAGGAAGCTGGCGGGGAGCCACCATCAAGGCACGCAATGGAATTCCGGGTATCTGCACACTGACCATATTGCGGATTTTTTCCGGCGAGGAAATTTTCGACTGCTGGATAAACTGGCGCTGGATCTGATCGACGGGCATATTTGCCGCCACGGCCAGCACAAAGGTGGCAGACTGTAGCAGTTCTGTGTCATGAACATCGGCCTGCCAGATGCCGTCACGCAGATGCAGCGGCAGATTGACCGCTCTTGGCGACAGTACTGTATGCAGAGCCCGCTTGACTTCCGGTAACAGTGTTTTAAATGTTTTGGTCAGGTCATGATGATCATACACATCAAGCGGGCAGGGCAGGCGTGACGGCTCGGTAAACGTCATCAGTTCTCCCAGTAACCCGGCAAGATCAAGGTAGAAATCTTCCGGATGGAGCTGGGATCGGCGGGCGCGATGGGTAAACCGGGTCTGGTTACGGTTAAGCAACTGCAACATCATAAATTCCGCCACATCTGCAATGCCGCTCTGCGCCGGAGAGCCTATGCGGTTTGCCAGATCGCTTGCCCGTCCGCCAATGGCCCCCTGTACTTCTTTCAGATAAACACGCAGCCTCTTACTGACCTGAATATTCTGGCAGGAGGGTATAAAATCGTCATCCAGCGTCAGGGAACCGTCGGCATGGCGATCGCTGATTCGGCAAAGCGGGAGCGTAATATAGGCGCTCATATCTTCCGCACCGCTCATAATGCGCGGCGTCAGTTGTCCCAACGTCAGTGTTCGCGCGTCACCTTCTTCTGAATGCAGATCCCGGACATCGGCATAATTCAGCCGGTAACGCCCGATTCGTCGCCCGTCGCTGATTTCATTTCTCACATCACTGGCGACTGGCAGAGCGAGGTAAATATTGCGGCTTTTTTCGTCCGGAAAATTTTGCGGGTGTAGTGGATCGGGTAGGGCGTCCTGGTCAGGGATGGAGAAGACGGTGCCGTCAGGCAACATGCCTGACGCACTGTCAATCATGACCTTACCCTGCGATAGCAGTTCATTGTTGAGGGAGAGTTCAGTAAATCCCCAGGATAAATCATTAATGGCCCGGAAACGCTGGTTATCCAGGTAGTCGTTGTAACGCTGCTGTTGCTGGAAATGGTGTGGGCGCATCAGCATCCCTTCCTGCCATATCACCTTGTTGCGGGTGGTTGCCATAATTATTCATCCTCTTTTTTCATTTCGATGCTGCTTTGACGGACATGCACCAGCAGGCGGTAATGGTGGCCGGTTCCTTCCACCGTCTCGATTTGTTTCCATTCAGTGGCCTGGTCATCGGAGAAATAGGCCACGACACCAATAAACTGCGTTTTCTCATCCAGCTTTACCGGCGGCAGGGTTTTTATGGTGTCCGGCAACAGGTTGAAATCCTGGTGGTCGATATAGTTTTTACCCAGCACATCCGGTAGCGGCGTACTGGCTATCTGGTCATAGTCGGCTGCCTGCAATTTTGAGTCGTCAGTGAGGTACACCAGTTGCACGTCCACGGCGGCTGGTTCACCCTCCGCATTGGTATTGGTGTCCGGTTCGGTCAGCAGGGTGACGGTTATTTCCGACGGTTGTTCCTTCAGGCTCCCGACCTGGATATCCGGGTTTTTGATCACTTCACTGATTTTTTTCGCCGTTTCGCAGCCGGTTAATATGACGCACATCAGCACGCAGGCCAGAAACGCCTTCCTGTTCATGCTTCCGGCTCCCGCTGTTTTTCACGAAGCACCCGGTCATAGACCTGGGCGTAGACCTCGTTAAACAGCATCTCAAACCCCTGTTGGCGATCGGAGGCCAGTTCTTCGTAATAATGGCTGTACATTTGCCATGCTCCGGCATCATCCAGCGGCTGGCGCAGTTCATGGCTGCGGCGGTACTGCACAAAGCGTCGCATCAGATTTTGTGGTGAGAAAGCGTCCAGCAGGACACGAAGCGACTCCACAATCGCCGCCCGGTTTGCCTCTTCGTGGTGGCGAACATTGCGCAGGCTTTCACTGACGGCGGCGGGGGCCGCCAGATGTACCGGGCTTTTACCTTCGGCAAACATCACGTCGAGCGCGGTGGCGTAATCCATGTTCAGGCGCAGCGGGTTATCTTCCAGCGGGCGCAAATGTTTGTCTGAGAGGCTGTTACGCTGCTGCTGCAAATCAAGCAGACCTTTTATTGCGGCCTGTAACGTTCGTCCGGCCTCTTCCAGAAAATCATCCGCATCGTCGGAATTGCTCACGGTAAGCGAGCCGCCGAGACCGCGCAGTAAGGGGGTGACCGCAAGGTGGCGTTGCGCCATTTCTGCCGGAGAGGCGTCATCATTACGATCGCCGGGGCTGGCATAAATGGGCGGCAGATCCATAAACGGAGTATTGATCCCACCATTACTTGCCGGATCAGACAGTGGTGCTGATGGCCGGACAGCCGCAATGCCTGAAAGCGGATCGCCCGTGGTTATCAGGCTTTCGGACTGAAGTGCCTGGAGTGGATCGGCAGAAAAACCGTTTACCACGGTGTCTGCAAGCTGGTGCCGGTGAGTCATTCCTGGGTAGTGTGGCGCGCCTTCCGTTGATAGCAGGGTATCCGTGAGCATATCGCGATTGGTGACAATGGTTTCAGGGGTTGCCATTTCTTCATCGTAATGGGGGATGTCTCCCCGGTTCAGATGAACCCTCACCATCAGTCGCCCGATCTGGATCTCATCGCCCTGGCGCAGCTGTATCAGGTCTGATGTTGCTGTGACTTTTGCCTGGTTCAGCCACAGTTGTGCCGTCTGCGGGCGCAGACAAAATGTGCCATCGTGCAGGATAACAGTAAAAGCCTGAGCCGGAATGCTCTGCTGACGATCCTGTACCGACCAGTGGCATTCGGGACCATTGCCGACATTTCCCTGCTGTGTGAACAGACAGCGTGCCGCCCGCCCGCTTTCCAGCTCACTGCCGTTAATGACCTGCAATGAAAGCGTCTGTAATTTCTCTTCCGGCATATTCTGCTCCGTGATTATCATAATTTACGACCGTACCCTGATGGTGACTGAGGGGCGTTCTTCCGGTGTGCCGAGGAAGCTGGTCCAGCCCAGCAGCGCACTTTTGTTATCGCCCAGGCGCATTGCACCCACCTGCTCCGGCGCCAGCCCCAGATGTAAGTCCCAGGCAAGCTGATCGCGCAGAATGAATGACACAAACATCATCAGTGGCAGGAAGTTTTCGCCGGACGGCAGAAAAGAGAGGAACTGTTTTCGGGTCAGACGGGTAATACTGAGCTGGAATTTACCGCTGAGATCGGGCACCCGTGTACCCAGAACAAAGTTGCCCAGCACCGATCTTCCGGCCAGTTTTTCGCCATTTTTAAGCGAATAGCTCCCCAGGCTGTTTTGCTGATCCGGTTCAATATCCACCTTGCGACGTTGCCAGTTTTGCAGCGTCACTTCTGACAAATCAAAGCAGTGGGACACCAGGCCGCAGATAATTTCCGGGGATCGTCCCGGATTGGCCAGGATCCCGGAATACGCCAGCATTTTACTGTGATTAATCGCCAGCTTATCGCGAAGCTGGCGATTACCCAGCCCGACAAGGGAGTACATGCGCTGCGAGAACGCATCCACACCGCCGTTACGAAAACTGACGTGATAGCGGTACTTGCGCCAGATATGCCAGACAAACTGAGTCAGGCGGTGGCTGAACATATCCAGAAAATCGCCCACCGGGCTTTGTTCATGTACCGCTTTCCAGGCCAGTTGATCAAGGTAATAACCGGGGAGAGGCGACTGGCTCCCCTGTAACCCCATAAAGGTGGTGGTCATCCTGAATACCCCTGACGTATCCCGTTTCAGCAAACTGATATCACTCAGGGGAAACGCAAGGCTGGCGTCGGCGCTGAAACGCAGGATTTCCTGTGTCGGATCATCGCGCAGGGATAATTCCGGTGTCCCCTTTTCCCCCTGAGCCAGGCGGTGCAACAACTCCGCCATCGCAAAAAAATTGTAAGAGCAGGCGTTTTGGAGAACCTGCGCCAGCGGATCATTCTGCTCTTTATCTGCCAGGGGATTTCCCGGACTCAGATAAGAGGATGCTGCCCGGTTCTTTCCGTCCATTTCCATGTCTCCTGGCTTTCAGTGTTCACAACGGTCAGCATGTGGAATGAATTGACGCTGGCATACAGCGAAAGAAAGTGCGAAAGCACCGTACCGAGCAGATACATTTCCCCTTCACAGACAAACGGCTCCGGATGCAGATACAGCGTTGAGGCCAGCCCTCGAACAGGAATACCCGTAAACAGGCGATCAATGGGGCGGGTCTCAAGACGCTCAATGGCATCCAGCTTTTGTTGTGACAACCGCGCCGTCTGCGGATGATGGATTGCGTGGCGATCAAAGTTGGCGATGACCTGCTTCAGTGCGTCCGTATCCAGTAATGACAGATAATTCAGGTTCATGGCGGAGAGCAGGGACCAGTGCAGGCTGCCATCAATGACTGGCCAGAGTGGTTGCGTCGGGCGGGTAATGTTGCGAAATGAAGCGACCGCCGCATTTTTACCGGTTGTGCCGGTGATATCTCCGGAACGAAGCTGTGACGGAAGCTCCCGGTTGGTACAGGTTAGCGTTACCGAAACCACTTCGTTACTGAGCAGCGATTCGTCTGACGGATAACTGCCATCAGCATGTATAAAAGCAAGGGTATGATCAAAGCCGCGATGGAACAGGGATGTTTTGGTCCGGTGATGCCAGTACACTACTTCCCGCTTCCGGCTGTATTCCATCTGATGGCTGAAACTTTCAAAGGCAGGCCACTGGCGCGCGGCCTGCGTCGAAACAGGACGCCCCAGATCTTTTTTCCTGAACATATCCTGGACCTGGCTCACCACATTGTTAACGGAAAATACATCGTAATGTTCCGGGTAATGGCGGCTGGGAACCAGCGGATAGTCTGCCCGCCGATTGTCCAGCGTGATGGCTTCTGCATGGTGGATAAATAAATTAATGGCAGGTGCGCAATACAGACGCAGGGAATCGCGGCGCAGCCGGATGTCCACGGGCAAAGGGCGTGAAAAACGCAGTTGCAGGGTAAAGGATTCAGCCTGCAATCCGTCAGGCAAAGCCGGACAGCCACAAAGATCAAAAAAGAGAAACGCATCCGGGTAACAGAAATACTCCTGAAGGATCCGGTAGCCGCTATGGACGTTTTTCGGCCACGGCAGCATGGCATCCTGCGGCTCAAAACCGACAGCTTTCAGCATAAACTCAGGCAGGCGAATATGCTGTTCACCCACAGTCAGGTCGGCACCCTGCAAGTATTCACAGAACCATAAATAAAGCTGGTCATGGGTATAGTTGTCGTCATTGCCGAGCCAGAAGCGAAGTTTGTTCAGATCCAGCGTGCGGAAGTCCGTTCCCGATGCGACCGAAAAGGTGATGTTGATAACACCATTACGGGGCGTACTGCGGTTTTCAATCTGCTCCAGGCGAACGGGCAGCAGCCAGATATCCCGGCAGAGGGTGAAGGTACAGGGAGGCGGCTCTTCCTTTTTAGAATCGGAGGGCAGCACGTCATCGACTCTGATTTCCCCGGCGTTGGTTGTAAACTGCTCATTACGGGGGATTAACACCGGCACAGAAGACTTATCCATATCCGGCGTATATTCAATAAGGGTCATTGCCGGAACCGGACGCAGGTAATTAGGCCACAGCATCTTAATAAGGCCATGCGTCAGTTCTGGGAATTCATCCTCAATTTTCTGGCGGAGATTGCCGGTAAGAAAAGCCACGCCTTCCAGCAGGCGTTCAATATCCGGATCCGCATCTTTTTCGGCCAGGAAGCGGGCCAGATGGGGTTTTTCCGTTGCCAGCAGCTTGCTGAGCTGGCGCAGGTAATCGAGTTCTTCCCGGAAATAGCGTTCTTCAAATTCCATTTGTCAGTCCACCCGGTAATGCTGGCTGCCATTCGGTGCCATATCAAATTCAAGCACTTCATGCGTTTCGTTAAATGTCACCCAGGCTGAAATATGAAACGTCATATCCAGCGGGCTGGCGGCGGATGAAACCACAGCCTGCACTTCAGCGTGTGAGATCCGGGGTTCATAGCGTTCTATACATTGCGCGATGGCCCGACTCATTGATTCGCGGAAGTTTTCAGCCACTTCCTGTTCATCAATGCCCAGTTCAGGCGCCCCCCGGCAACTACCGGACCGGGTATTAAGAATGTTTCGCAGGTTCTGGCGAATGGATTGCCTGAGCGAATGAATACTGCCTCCCTGCCGGTTTCTGGCCGAAGAGGCTTCCATACGCTCAAAAAGAGAACCTGTGGTTCTTTCCCGATCCGGTATCATGGTGTGTTACTCCCTGTCTAACCGGCCAACCAGGGAAAGCTCAAAGTTTGCCCCCATAAATTTAAAATGTGGCCTTACGCTCAGTGCAACCTGATACCATCCGGGTTCGCCTTCCACATCCATAACTTCAACTCTGGCGGCGCGCAGAGGTTTACGACTGCGCACGTCTGCTGGTGGGTTTTCCTGGTCGGCAACATACTGACGGATCCAGGTATTCAGCTCCCTCTCTAAGTCGCTTCTTTCTTTCCATGACCCGAGTTGTTCACGCTGCAACACCTTGATGTAGTGCGCTAACCGGTTGATGATGAAGAGATAAGGAAGCTGCGTACCCAGCTTATAGTTGGTTTCTGCATCTTTTCCCGGAAAGTGTTTCGGTTTTTGTACCGAATTTGCTGAGAAAAAGGCTGCATTATCAGAGTCTTTACGCATGGTTAGGGTAATAAACCCTTCTTCAGCTAGTTCAAATTCACGGCGATCGGTGATCAGCACCTCGGTTGGGATTTTGGCCTGAATTTGACCCATCGTTTCGAACAGATGTACCGGCAGATCTTTCACTGCGCCGCCGCTTTGCGGACCGATGATATTTGGACACCAGCGGTATTTGGCAAAACTGTCAGCGACATTGCATGCCAGCATCCAGGCCGTATTACCCCACAGATAATCTTCGTGGTTCTGGCTGACATCTTCGTGATAGTTAAAGTTCTTAACAGGGTTATCTGTTGGTGACCAGGGTTGGCGAAGCAGGAAGCGGGGTGCCGTAAGCCCTAAATAACGCGAATCTTCAGAGTCACGAAGGGCTCGCCATTTGGTATAGGCCGGACCTTCAAAGATGGCATAAAGATCTTTGATATTAGGCAGTTCGGTCCAAGAGTTCAGCCCCATAAATTCCGGGGAAACGGAGGACAGGAACGGTGCGTGCGCCATTGCGCCCACGGCACTGACGTATTGCAGCAGCTTCATGTCTGGCGCGGTATTTTTAAACTCGTAAGCGCCCAGCACGGTAGCGATGGGTTCACCACCAAACTGTCCGAATCCAGACGAATAAACATGTTTATAAAATCCGGATTGAATAATTTCTGGTGCAAACTCAAAGTCTTCCAGAAGCTCCTGTTTGGTGACATGAAGCACGTTGACCTTGATGTTTTCACGGAAATCAACGCGATCCACCATGGTTTTCAGTGAGCGCCAGAACGACTCTACCTGCTGAAATGTAGGCGCATGAATGATGGTATCCATCTGGCGACTGATGCGTTCATCAATATCTGCAATCATGCTGTCCACGGCCAGTTTATTGACCGGTTCGTCAGGTGTGGTGGATTGCAGGATGCTGCTAATAAAGGCTGTCACGCCCTGGCGGGCAACGTCATAAACTTCCGAGCCGGGCTGAATGCGGGTCTGCGCCATGATTTGATCAAGCAGCGACGGCGCCTGATCTACCTGACTGGAAACAAGTTCCTCTTCCTGTAAAGACATACTGAAAATCCTTCTGTTTTGCTGTGTTTCTGTAACCGGGTTCGAACCTTCAGTGAAGTACGCACCGTCAGTACAGCACGCTCTGCTGAAGCTCACAAAGATGGATAAGCTCATCCATTAGGTCACTGATACGGCGATCCAGTTTTATAGTCAGCGCATCCACGTCATCTTGGTTTAATTCACCTGTCTGACTGAAGCATACCAGGTACATTGCATACCGTATTTCTTCGTTAGACAGGGAAGTGACCCACAGATATTTTTGTGTGCCGCCATGTCTGGATAACCCCGTTTTAATGAAATTTTTGGGGTTATTTCCCGCTCACCAAGCCGATTTCTTTTAGCAACTGTTCGCGGGATTCCTCATTTTCCAGCAATGCCTGGATTTGTGTACGGAAGGCAGGAAGGTTACCCATCGGCCCTTTCAGCGCAGTAAGCGCTTCACGCAGTTCCAGCAATTTGTTTACTTCCGGAACCTGTCGAGCCACGCTATCCGGTGAAAAATCATCCAGTGACTTGATGTTCAGCGCCACATTCAGTTCATCACCAGTTCTACTTTCCTTAAGCGTGGCGGGGACAATGAAATTGAGGTCAATGTTTGCTTCGGCCATCACCGCGCCAAAATTGTGTTTGTTAATGGAAACAGCCTGGCGTTCATCCAAAGGGGATGTCTCTTGCGTATTTCCGGTATCGCCGACAACGAGCATGTTGAGCGGAAGCTCTACTTCAGCCGTCTGACCGTCCGTTTTGGGGACATACGATATATTTATGCGCTCGCGAGGCGCGACGCTGCCTTCAAATTTTTTGCTCATAAAAGTGATCCGTCATGTTGTCTCGTACAGACCATGAATACGGCATATTTGTACCGAAAA
This sequence comes from Escherichia sp. E3659, assembly GCF_005781135.1. Lineage (NCBI taxonomy): Bacteria > Pseudomonadati > Pseudomonadota > Gammaproteobacteria > Enterobacterales > Enterobacteriaceae > Escherichia > Escherichia sp. E3659. The sequence goes on from NZ_VATQ01000048.1 coordinate 31,225, forward strand.
AATATCGATAATGCCGTACTAATGGCGGTTAAAATAAATTCACCACTCCTTAATTGCCCCGCATTTTACGCTTAAAAATAAATAATAAAAGGACTTTTTATCATTCACAAATAAGGGTATTCTGCGATAAATAAATACACTCTATAAGCATTGATAATCCATGTCAGGCATATCATGGGATTTGTTAAAATAAATGAAAATTAACATGTATTTGATATTGTTGAATATTTTATTAAAACATAAGTAATATTAATGTTTTTGTGCTTATATATTTACCTCATGATTAAAAGAGTGGTTTTTTAAGGAATATCTCAGAAACTATCAAAATGATAAATTCTAAATGGGTAAGTGAGATATTTATTAATGATACAGCTTTGCCTTTTAATAGAGATGATGACAGGCCTTGGTTATTTGAGCATGGCTATCAAATTATATAACCAGTGTTACCTATTTAGCTCTTGGATGATTGGAACAGATTTTTTTACAGCAGCCGTGAATTCAAATTCGGTTTGTATGTGAAAAGTACAGAAAAATGATGTAGTTCCAGAGTGAGCGACATCTGCCTGTCGTGGTTATCGACAGGTTATTGTAAGTGTTAACTAACGGATTTTACAAGGAGTTTACAAATGCCAACCCCATGTTACATTTCGATCACGGGCCAGACCCAGGGGAACATCACTGCTGGTGCTTTTACTGCTGATTCCGTCGGCAATATCTACGTGCAAGGCCACGAAGATGAAATGTTAGTCCAGGAGTTTCTTCATAACGTTACTGTCCCGACAGATCCTCAGTCCGGCCAGCCAGCTGGTCAGCGTGCTCACAAACCGTTCATTTTTACCGTGGCGCTGAACAAAGCTGTTCCGCTGATGTACAACGCACTGGCCTCCGGCGAAATGCTGCCAAAAACCGAACTGCACTGGTGGCGCACTTCTGTGGAAGGCAAACAGGAGCATTATTTCACCACCCGCCTGACCGATTCGACGATTGTCGATATGAAACTGCATATGCCGCATTGCCAGGATCCGGCGAAACGCGAGTTCACCCAGTTGCTCGAAGTTTCACTGGCCTACCGCAAAATTGAGTGGGAACACGTCAAATCTGGCACCTCCGGTGCCGACGACTGGCGCGCACCGCTGGAAGCATAAGTTAAGCCAACAGCATCCGGCTATCAGGCCGGATGCTGTTTTTGTTACGCCGTAAAGGAAAGGTTGTCAGTAATGAGTTGCGTTCACAGGAGATGGCGGATGCCGGAAACTTCGGCGGTAGCGTGCATGAACGCATGCGTAACACTGTACTGTCACAGCCGCTTTAACAGCGAACTGTCTGTTTTTCCTTAATCCCGGAGGTTGCTATGTCAACCGGATTACGTTTCACGCTGGAAGTGGACGGTCTGCCACCGGATGCTTTTGCGGTGGTTTCCTTTCATCTGAACCAGTCACTCTCTTCGCTCTTTTCCCTCGATCTCTCTCTGGTCAGCCAGCAGTTTCTCTCCCTTGAATTTCAGCAGATCCTCGACAAAATGGCCTATCTGACGATATGGCAGGGTGATGACGTACAGCGCCGGGTGAAAGGTGTAGTGACCTGGTTTGAACTGGGGGAGAACGACAAAAACCAGATGCTATACAGCATGAAGGTGTGCCCACCGCTGTGGCGCACAGGGCTGCGCCAGAACTTCCGTATCTTCCAGAATGAGGACATCGAAAGCATCCTCGCTACGATCCTGAAGGAAAACGGTTTGACCGAATGGAGTCCGCTGTTCAGCGAGCCGCATCCTTCCCGTGAGTTTTGTGTCCAGTACGGCGAAACCGATTACGATTTCCTGTGCCGGATGGCGGCGGAGGAAGGCATCTTCTTTTATGAGGAGCACGCGCAAAAAAGTACCGACCAGAGCCTGGTCCTGTGCGACACCGTGCGTTATCTGCCGGAGTCCTTTGAGATCCCCTGGAATCCGAACACCCGCACCGAAGTGAGCACCCTCTGCATCAGCCAGTTCCGCTACAGCGCACAAATCCGTCCTTCCTCCGTAGTGACCAAAGACTACACCTTTAAACGACCCGGCTGGGCAGGGCGTTTTGACCAGGAAGGCCAGCACCAGGATTACCAGCGCACGCAGTATGAAGTGTATGACTACCCCGGTCGTTACAAGGGTGCCCACGGGCAGAACTTTGCCCGCTGGCAAATGGACGGCTGGCGAAACAATGCAGAAGTGGCGCGCGGAACAAGCCGTTCTCCGGAGATATGGCCGGGACGGCGAATTGTGCTGACGGGGCATCCGCAGGCGAACCTGAACCGTGAATGGCAGGTGGTGGCGAGCGATCTGCACGGCGAGCAGCCGCAGGCGGTGCCGGGACGCAGTGGTTCGGGTACCACGCTGAATAACCACTTTGCGGTAATACCGGCAGACAGAACATGGCGACCACAGCCGTTGCTGAAACCGCTGGTGGATGGCCCGCAGAGCGCCGTCGTGACAGGACCGGCAGGCGAGGAAATCTTCTGTGATGAACATGGCCGCGTGCGGGTGAAATTTAACTGGGACCGCTATAACCCGTCAAACCAGGACAGTTCATGCTGGATCCGTGTGGCACAGGCGTGGGCAGGTGCCGGGTTTGGCAACCTGGCGATACCGCGTGTGGGCCAGGAGGTCATTGTGGACTTCCTCAACGGCGATCCGGACCAGCCGATCATTATGGGGCGCACCTACCACCAGGAAAACCGCACCCCCGGCAGCCTGCCGGGAACAAAGACGCAGATGACCATTCGTTCGAAAACCTATAAGGGCAGCGGGTTTAATGAACTGAAGTTTGACGATGCGACAGGGAAAGAACAGGTCTACATCCACGCGCAGAAGAACATGAACACCGAGGTTCTGAATAACCGCACCACTGATGTGATAAATAACCATGCCGAAAAAATAGGTAACAACCAGGCGATCACCGTTACCAATAACCAGATCCAGAACATCGGCGTTAATCAGATACAGACGGTTGGTGTCAACCAGGTAGAAACGGTAGGCAGTAACCAGATTATCAAAGTGGGTTCAAACCAGGTTGAAAAGGTGGGGATCATTCGTGCGCTGACGGTAGGCGTGGCTTACCAGACGACGGTAGGCGGCATCATGAATACCTCGGTGGCGTTGTTGCAGTCCTCACAGGTAGGGCTGCATAAATCACTGATGGTGGGAATGGGCTACAGCGTCAATGTAGGGAATAACGTCACCTTCTCGGTGGGCAAGACGATGAAGGAAAACACCGGGCAAACAGCAGTTTATTCTGCCGGTGAGCATCTTGAACTCTGCTGTGGTAAGGCAAGGCTGGTGCTGACGAAGGACGGAAGCATATTTCTCAATGGTACACACATCCATCTGGAAGGAGAGTCGGATGTGAACGGTGATGCGCCGGTGATTAACTGGAACTGTGGTGCCACACAACCTGTACCGGATGCGCCTGTGCCGAAAGATTTACCCCCCGGAATGCCGGATATGCGGCAATTTTGAGTCAGGTGCAAAAAATTAAAACGGAACTGGTGCAGTGACCAGATGAACCATATTAAAAGCAGAAGGAATTGATTCATGGGCGGAAAACCGGCGGCGCGACAGGGCGACATGACCCGCAAGGGACTGGATATTGTGCAGGGTTCAGCGGGCGTACTGATAGGTGCGCCGACGGGAGTGGCCTGCTCGGTATGTCCCAACAGCCCGATAGAGGAGCAGAAGGGCCACCCGGTGAACCCGGTGCTGGGTGCGAAGGTGCTGCCGGGCGAGACGGACCTTGCGCTGCCCGGTCCGCTGCCGTTCATTCTTTCCCGCGCCTACAGCAGCTACCGGACCAGGACACCCGCGCCGGTAGGGGTCTTTGGTCCCGGCTGGAAAGCGCCCTTCGATATCTGCTTACAGATACGCGATGAAGGCCTGATACTCAACGACAGCGGCGGCAGGAGCATTCACTTTGAGCCGCTGTTTCCCGGCGAGATAAGCTACAGCCGCAGCGAGTCGTTCTGGCTGGCACGGGGCGGGGTGGCGGAGCAGCACAGTTCGCAGCCGTTAAGCGCGCTCTGGCAGGTACTGCCGGAAGATGTTCGCCTGAGTCCGCATGTGTACCTGGCGGCAAACAGCCTTCAGGGGCCGTGGTGGATACTCGGCTGGCCGGAGCGGGTGCCGGAGGCGGACGAGGTGCTGCCGCCGGAGCCGCCCGCATACCGGGTGCTGACGGGTGTGGTGGACGGCTTCGGGCGGACGCTGGCCTTCCACCGGGCGGCGGAGGGTGACGTGGCGGGCGCGGTGACGGGGGTGACGGACGGCGCGGGCCGTCGTTTTCACCTGGCGCTGACCACACAGGCACAGCGGGCGGAAGCCTTCCGTAAACAGCGCGCCACGTCTTTATCCTCCCCTGCCGGTCCCCGTTCTGCTTCCTCTTCTTCCTCTTCTTCAGCTTTCCCCGACACGCTGCCCGCCGGTACAGGATACGGCACGGATAACGGTATCCGGCTGGAGGCGGTGTGGCTGACATATGACCCGGCATACCCGGATGAACTGTCCGCCGCGCCGCTTGCGCGCTACACGTACACGGCCAGCGGTGAACTGCGGGCGGTGTATGACCGCAGCGGAACGCAGGTGCGCGGGTTTACTTATGATGCGCAGCACGCGGGGCGGATGGTGGCGCACCATTATGCGGGAAGGCCGGAGAGCCGCTACCGGTATGATGATACCGGTCGGGTGACGGAGCAGGTCAACCCGGAAGGGCTGGACTACCGCTTTGAGTACGGAGAGAGCCGGGTAATCATCACGGACAGCCTGAAGCGGCGGGAGGTGCTGTACACGGAAGGCGAGGGTGGCCTGAGACGTGTGGTGAAGAAGGAACATGCGGACGGTAGCATCACCCGCAGCGAGTATGATGAGGCGGGGAGGCTGAAGGCGCAGACGGATGCGGCGGGACGGCGGACGGAGTACAGCCTGCATATGGCGTCGGGCGCGGTAACGGCGGTGACGGGGCCGGACGGCAGGACGGTACGGTATGGCTACAACAGCCAGCGGCAGGTGACGTCGGTGACGTACCCGGACGGGCTTCGCAGCAGCCGGGAGTATGATGATAAGGGAAGGCTGGCGGCGGAGACCTCACGCAGCGGTGAGACGACGAGTTACAGCTATGATGACCCGGCGAGTGAACTGCCGACAGGGATAGAGGATGCGACGGGCAGTACAAAACAGATGGCATGGAGCCGCTATGGTCAACTGCTGGCCTTTACGGACTGCTCGGGGTACACGACGCGGTATCAGTATGACCGGTACGGTCAACAAATCGCCGTTCACCGGGAAGAAGGCATCAGCACTTACAGCAGTTATAACCCGCGTGGTCAACTGGTCAGTCAGAAGGATGCACAGGGGCGTGAAACCCGTTATGAGTACAGCGCCGCAGGCGACCTGACAGCAACGATATCACCGGACGGTAAACGCAGCACCATCGAATATGATAAACGCGGGCGTCCGGTGAGTGTGACAGAGGGCGGACTGACGCGCAGCATGGGGTATGACGCCGCCGGGCGCATCACTGTGCTGACCAACGAGAACGGCAGCCGGAGTGAATTTACCTACGATGTGCTGGACCGCCTGACGGAGCAGCGTGGCTTTGACGGCAGGACACAGCGTTACCGGTACAGCGCCGCAGGGCAGCTTGTCCACAGTGAAGACGAGGGACTTATCACCCTCTGGCATTACGATGCGTCGGACCGCATCACGCACCGGACGGTGAACGGCGACCCGGCGGAGCAGTGGCAGTATGATGAGCACGGGTGGTTAACCACCCTCAGCCATACCAGTGAAGGCCACCGTGTGGCGGTCCACTACGGCCACGACGATAAAGGCCGCCTGACGGGCGAACGGCAGACGGTGGAAAACCCGGAGACGGGGGAGATACTGTGGGAGCATGAGACGAAGCACGCGTACAGCGAACAGGGTCTGGCGAACCGTCAGGAGCCGGACGGTCTGCCGCCGGTGGAGTGGCTGACGTATGGCAGCGGTTATCTTGCGGGGATGAAGCTGGGCGGAACGCCGCTGGTCGAGTACACGCGGGACCGGCTGCACCGTGAGACGGCCCGCAGCTTCGGCGGGGAGGCATATGAACTCGCCACCGCCTGGAATACCAGTGGCCAGCTCCAGAGCAGGCACCTGAACCTTCCGCAGCTTGACCGTGACTATACGTGGAACGATAACGGGCAACTGGTGCGCATCAGCGGCCCGCAGGAGAGCCGGGAGTACCGTTACAGCGACACGGGAAGGCTGACGGGCGTCCACACCACGGCAGCGAACCTGGATATCGATATCCCGTATGCAACAGACCCGGCAGGAAACCGGCTGCCGGACCCGGAACTGCACCCGGACAGCACCCTCACGGCGTGGCCGGATAACCGCATCGCGGAAGATGCGCACTATGTCTACCGCTACGATGAATACGGCAGGCTGACGGAGAAGACGGACCGTATCCCGGAAGGGGTTATCCGGATGCACGACGAGCGCACCCACCACTACCATTACGATAGCCAGCACCGGCTGGTGTTTTATACGCGGATACAGCACGGCGAGCCACAGGTGGAGAGCCGCTACCTCTATGACCCGCTGGGCCGCCGGACGGGGAAACGTGTGTGGCGGCGGGAGCGTGACCTGACGGGGTGGATGTCGCTGTCGCGTAAACCGGAGGTGACGTGGTACGGCTGGGACGGCGACCACCTGACGACGGTACAGACCGACACCACGCGTATCCAGACGGTATACCAGCCGGGGAGCTTCACGCCGCTCCTGAGAATCGAAACAGAGAATGGCGAACAGGCGAAGGCGCGGCACCGTAGCCTGGCGGAGGTGTTGCAGGAGGACACGGGAGTGACGCTACCGGCGGAGCTGGCGGTGATGCTGGGAAGGCTGGAGCGGGAACTGCGCGCGGGAGCGGTGAGTGCGGAGAGTGAGGCATGGCTTGCGCAGTGCGGGCTGACGGCGGAACAGATGGCGGCGCAACTGGAGGCGGAATACATCCCGGAGCGGAAACTTCATCTTTACCACTGTGACCACCGGGGGCTGCCGCAGGCGCTCATCAACCCGGAAGGCGAAACGGCGTGGCGCGGGGAGTATGACGAGTGGGGGAACCTGCTGGGAGAGGAAAGCACGCAGCACCTTCAGCAGTCACTCCGTCTGCCGGGGCAGCAGTATGATGAGGAGTCGGGGCTGTACTACAACCGTCACCGGTATTATGACCCGCTACAGGGGAGGTATATCACCCAGGACCCGATAGGACTGAGGGGGGAATGGAACCTGTATCAGTATCCGTTAAATCCCGTAGAATATATAGATCCCATAGGGTTAAAAGTTATATTTACAGGTGACGAAAAAACTCAGAAGGCATTGAAGTGCGCTTACGAAACCATAAAAACAAGCGGGTATGGAAACTCAATGATAAGTTCATTGGAAAAAAATGATGAAACTTATACAATAACAAATGAAGAGAAAAATGAATCGTTTTACTCTCCAGGTAGAAAAGTTATTTCGGTTGATCCAAATCATCGTCCTAATGTGTATGTTGATTTTTCTTGTAATTCTACAGGAGAGGAAAAGGCTTCTACAGTTGCATTATTAATGCATGAGATAGCTCATGCTTATTGGTCCATCGGAAAGACTAAAGATGAAGGTGAAAGTAACACCAATGATAATAATTTCGGGAAAAGTGAGGAGGTTGTTATTAAATATGGGGAGAATCCAATTAGAGGTCAGTTAAATATGTGTGCTCGCCGTGAATATTATACGTATAAAAAATAAGGTATTTTTAATGCTTAAATATTTATATTTGATGTTGTTTTTTTCATTTTCATCATGTGCTGATGTCTATTTTTATCCCTTTGATCGACAGCCATATAGAGAGAGAGATTTTTATAATATCAAATACATGTGTTCAGAAAAATGGAGCGTTGATGATTTTGATATTACTTTTTTTAATTCCTTAATACATAAAGGTGTTGTGGTTGATAAATTTGATTCGAATGCGGTGAGAGTTCTTATAGAAATATATGATAAAAATGTGTACATTGATTCAGGAGGTATAGCTTCTGTTGATTTAAATAGTGGAATAAAAGTAGATATCAACGAGTTAATTATATATAAAGATTATATAAAAACGAAAGCGTTACCTTGCCGAGAGTGGGGGGATTTTTAATTTATATAGGTACAGCTATGATGACCCGGCGAGTGAGCAGGGAAAGATCATTAGAAGTACACTTTTTGTACTAAATAATTCGCACTAAATGTTCAATAATTGAGATATTCCTTATTGCCTAAAGCTGTTTTTCATTGCTTATACATGATCAAATACTCCTTACCTAATTAAGGAGAACAAAATGGAACTTAAAAAATTGATGGAACATATTTCTATTATCCCCGATTACAGACAAGCCTGGGAAGTGGAACATAAATTGTCTGATATTCTACTATTGACCATTTGCGACGTTATTTCTGGGGCGGAAGGATGGGAAGATATAGAGGATTTTTGGGAAACACATCTCGATTTTTTGAAGCAATATTGTGATTTTGAAAATGGTATTCCTGTTCACGATACCATTGCCAGAGTTGTATCCTGTATCAGTCCTGCAAAATTTCACGAGTGCTTTATTAACTGGATGCGTGACTGCCATTCATCAAATGATAAAGACGTCATTGCAATTGATGGAAAAACGCTCCGGCATTCTTATGACAAGAGTCGCCGCAAGGGAGCGATTCATGTCATTAGTGCGTTCTCAACAATGCACAGTCTGGTCCTCGGGCAGATCAGGACGGATGAGAAATCTAATGAGATCACAGCTATCCCTGAACTTCTTAACATGTTGGATATTAAAGGAAAAATTATCACAACTGATGCGATTGGTTGCCAGAAAGATATTGCAGAGAAGATACAAAAACAGGGAGGTGATTATTTATTCGCTGTAAAAGTAAACCAGGGGCGGCTAAATAA
>NZ_VATQ01000049.1:0-32996 GCF_005781135.1 Escherichia sp. E3659
GTCTGCAGGTAAGGCATTAACAGTATCACAGGCATAACGACGAACCTGTACCAGCGGATTTATTTCTGATTTCAGAAGACCGTCGGTTTCCAGCGTGACCTGCTCCTGATTTGCCTGGCGCAGCGTGGAAACCGTCCAGTCCTTGACCTCCAGAAATACCAGTCCGTTCTCCGGGTCAATAATGACAAAATCCGGATGCCGGTTTTTCCGTCCCACCGGGATATCGTACCAGACAAGGCAGTCATCATTCAGAAAGCTCTCCAGTCGTGAAGCCACTCTCCTCTCCCCGGGCGTCATTCTTTCCACAGTGGACGCCGATACATTTATCAGTTTTGCCATAAACGCACCTTAACCTGTAAACAAAAAAATAATCATAATCGCCCCCCACGCTTTTATATCGTGGGGGCGGTTTATTCAGAAAAATTAATCATTAACAGATTCAAATACTAAAGACAGCATCGCCGTCAACGCATAATTTGTTGAATATCTGAATGGTTCGCCCCCGGCTTCTGTTATTCCCTGTCACCAGTATATATCAGACACCATGGTATCATGGTCACCACTCCGGCGACCCAAAATAAAACACTAGGCAAACAACAAATAAAAACACACCTTTATAAAAGCATGTCCTGTAAAAACTCTTACGTTTATCACTCAACTAATCTGTTCTCAGTACAGCAATCCGCTTTATTTGATCATATGATATAACTTTCACATTTATAAACAAAACAGATCAACTGCTTATCTCGCCTGCTGACAACCACCACTTTTCGTTATATTGTTTAAATGCCTGTGGGAATGCATCTTTATTGCCATACGTTCAACCTGAAATATACAACCACAACAATAGTGATTACATGCTTTCAAAAATATTTTGAGCCAGTGGCCTGACAATCTCTCTGAGTTTTGGCACGGAACTTAATCTGTTTTGCGCATCTGCTACTTTATCTGCCGGAACATAAATTGCCATAATATAATCAATATTAAGTCCACCATCCGAAACAGGATGCCCTGTTGGATTAGCCATCATATATCGGGAAGACAGTCTTTCATTTACACCAGAACCCAATCCATATAATACAGGATATGCTTCTTTTCTTATATAATGGAAATAGTTAATAGCCTCCCCATAATTTTGACTATAAGATAAACTGACACCCTGAGATACAGGCTGGTTTTTATACATATTCTCTACTGTATAACCTCTTTCTCCCGATTTTAAACCTTCTTTATGAAACCATCCCGTACCATCTATTTCCTCCATGCTTAACAACGCTCTGAATATACACAATCCTTCAAAACTATCACTACTTGAGGCATGCACATAAAACACCCCATCATTAATAAATACTTGCTGCAAAGAATTAGAGGGTAAGTTTAACTTCAATCCCGCTGGTTTTCTCATATTACATCTCACCTCGAATAATCAGATAAAATTTACTCCTGGTAAACATTCAAACCTTAGAAACTATCTTTTTTAAAACCCAAAATCTATAAACAAAGCCATTAAAATATAGTAACCCCATCGATTTACCTCACTAATATATTAATTCAGAAAATTATATTTTTATTATCAATTATCCGGATAACGCAGAAATACTCTGCCCTCCGGCATAAAGGTTGTTTCGTAACGAACCAGCCCTGCATCTTTAAGCTCTGCATCAATGACATAGTGCAACTCACCAGGTTCGGTCTGTTCCGGCATCGTCACGTTGACACGTTTAAGGCGGGGCTCATACTTCAGCAGAACATCTGCAAGCACGCGCATCAGTTGATGTGCCGTCCCTGGCATTCCCTGCAGAACGGTTGTCATATCCGGCAGACCATAATCCGGAAGATGTTTAAGGCTTCCGGCACGGGTATTCAGAATACGCTGCATGTTATCGAGCACCGAAAGAATAACCTGGTCTTCCTCACTGACCTGATTTAACTCCAGCCCACCAGCGAAATTGCCATAGAGAATTTCATAAAAGGAAGGTGTGTTATGTTCATGGAGTATCACTCATTATATGAACACATCCCGTTTGCAGGGCATCCATTGTTTTGACAGCTCCAGGTAACTAGCAGAATTATATACGCTTTTTTTGCTGCAATAATGCTGCCTGCCCTTATGTAATTCACTGACTCACGCCTTATTACGTTCACGGATTTTAAGCCCGGTGGCGGCTCCTGATTTAGTGAGTCCCGGTGTTACCTGTCTTTGTCATCCCGCTGGCAGCCAGAGCAACCTTTCAGTATTCACCTTTTATTAAGAATTAATGTTTATCCGCAGCAGCGATTAGCTGATTTGATCCTTACCGTTTTTACGGTCATAAGCCGTAACAGACCAAAACTGTTCGGCCACCGACGGACGCCTTTTCTTCAAACTTATTACTGCATACTGGCTGAAAAAATCGCAGGAACAGTATCGTGTCGCACCACAGAATTACTGACTGGCTCATTTATTACCTTAGAATCATTCAGATTTCTCCACCGTCGAATCGCAATACTTGCTCCGGAGATAACGAGCAGCAATCAGTTAAAGATGGGACTTCTTGCTGCGCTCTCATAAAACCTGATGCGGCTTGAGCGGGGAATGTTTTCAGATGGTCATCTCCAACCAAAATAGCGACTCCGGGTTCATTAGCTGTTGCCTCTGTCTTGTAAACGTTCCCCATATGGATGTTACGTCGCCTCATTGCCTGACGATGCCCCCCGGCAACGCACGCCAAGTCCATTGGGTACACATCTATTCCCTTTGCAAGAGCACTGTGAATGAGATCACTCATTTTTACCCGGTTTTCAGTTTCACTGCTGCCGACCAGGCTATCAATCAACTCCTTTGTATCGGCCCACTGAGCAGAGTTTTCTGGGGGCTTTCCTTTCATTTCCACAAAGCGATTGCGAAGATTATAGTCGGAAATTTCCAGAAACAATTTGTTTACTTTCCCGCCTGCAATTAGATCAAGTAGCACCACCCGGCTATCCGGGTGCTGATGATCTTCCCCCAGCAACAGAGTTCCATTTTTAATAATTTCTTCGGCAGCATTCCTCTTCCTCTGCACAGAATCCAACTGAACCGGATCATCGCTAAAAGAGGATTCAACCACACCCACAACATCATCAGATTTGCAGACAGAATCTGAAAGATTATCCTGCCCCGGTAAGTCACTGGAAACCTCAGCTCCCTTTATCATCGGCGGTTCAATTGACATTGCTGCTGCAACCATAGTCCGTTTCACTTTGCGCATATACGACGCCGTCGTACCGTACTCTATTTTCCCCGCCTCCAGCCTCAGGTAACTCCCCCCGCCAATCAGCGTGATACGTTTTTTCCCGGCAAAGGAGATATCACTTGCCGAACTCAGCGTCAGCTTCTTCTCAGCAAACAACCGCATGCTGCCATTTTGCGCCTGTACCTCTACCGGCCCTTCCCCGGATTTGGCGCTCAGTTGTCCGGTCCTGGCAAAAAGCCCCAGCCTCTCTCCGGCCAGCGCGATCAGGTTGCCCATTGTTCCGGTACTGATATTCCCCCCGGCGTTGACAGCCACATTTCGTGCTGCACTCATCTGCATATCTTCACCGCTGGTCAGCGCCATTCCTTCCGGCGCCGAAAAAAGCACGGCCTCATTGAGCGGTTTCAGCCGCTGCTCAAACATCTGTCTCTGGCTGTCAATATCAGCCTTCAGCGCCTGTGCCCGTTCTGCGGCGATTTCCAGCTGCTGCAGTTGCAGATTAAGCCTGTCGATTTCCTTCAGCGCGGCATCCATGTCCAGTGCCTCGCCCTGTGCTTTCGCCTGCGCATCCGCAGCAACAAAAAGTCCCTTCCCTGCTCTCAGGGTTCCCCACTCATCGGTACGCAGCTCTGTGCCTTTCCCCCGCAGTTGCCCCTGGCTGTCCACCAGATGTCCGCTGTTAAGCTGTGTCTTACCGTACTCCGTGGCGAGTTTGATATGCTCCTCGCCGCGCCTGTCCTCCATCCGCAGTTTTGAGTTAGCGGAGGTTCTGAGGATGTTCCGGGTGTGATTGTCCCGGTTCACGGGGTCAGGATGCTCAGCGTCGTGCAGTGCATACGCGATGTACGGCAGGTCAATATCGCCATTGCTGTACGCAATCGCCACTTCGGTGCCATCAATGAGCGGCGTATGCCAGCACAGCGTTTCACCGGCACAGGATTTTGCCATCCGCAGCCACAGATAGCCGTACCCGGGTTCCGTCTCCTCCCGGTCAAAGTCCATCTTCACCCGGTAACGCCCCTGCCCGTCCAGATGGGCATAGATATCGTTCTTCCCGCGACTCTCAATCCGTGCCGGAAGTGTACCCGGGATAACCGGACGCGGGATTTCTGCCGGTCGGAAACAGTAACGTTCGGTGTAAGGCATTCCCCATGCTGACACATGCAGCCGGGAATCCCGGGCTCCCCGGTAAGTCACCAGTGTGAGGACAATCCCTTCCTTCAGGTCCGTAATGACATCACCCTGCGGCTCCAGCACCTGCCCGGGGGAGAGGTGTGCGGCATTGCTGAACAGGTGAATGCGGGCCGACCTGTTAAGCTCCCGCTCGTGGTGAAGCCGGGCGTAAAACGCACCAGATTCGGTTTCCGGCTCCGGGCTGGTATCGTCTCCCGCTTCACGATAAGGTGCTGCGTAACGGTAATGCTCCCCGGTGGTGACCGCATCATTACGCACGCTGACCGTCGCATTCATCAGCGTGGTGGCTGTCCGGTAGTTGTAATCACGCGTGGTGACAGTGCCGGTGGCGACGTTGTGCCAGGTCCGCACATCCCAGACCGATTCTGCTGCGCCGTCGAACAACCCCGAGGGCTCGCTGTAAGGCAACCGCACATCAAACTTGTAGTGAAGCTGGCTGTCGGCAAAAATGTACGTATCCAGTCCGCGCACATCATCCATCTCCGTGTGCCAGTAAATCCCCACCTCAGACAGAATGCGCTGAATGAACTGCAAATCTGTTTCCTGCCACTGGGTGATAATTTCACGCGACGGGTAAGCGCGTTCCAGCCTGAATTCAAAATCAGCGCCCTCCAGCCCGTGTTTACGCAGCACCTGCTCCACCACCTCAGGGACAGACTGATTCTGAAATACGGCACACTGCCGGGTGTGCTCCAGCAGTGCCAGACGGGAGCTGAGTGTAAGCCGGTAGTGGGACTGGTCTTTCGATGTGGACAGCCATTCCAGACGGGTCACAATGCCATGGACATTTTTGCCGTTACGCATCCGCAACGACGCATATTTCATCAGTACCTCTTCCGGAGGAATGTTCGCATTCCGGGAGGTGAACCCGATGTCCCATCGGAACGGCTCACTCAGTGCTTCCCTGCCACGAAAACGTAAAACATCAGGCTTTACTGCACTGCCATTAATTTCCAGAAAGTAACGGGTCTGCCCGTCAAAAAACGCTGACCGGTTATCCATCACGTCACTCCTTTACCGGCACAAGGCTGAGCCAGCCATCACCCAGTTCAATGGTGCGGGGCTTATCCGGATTGAGGTCATCACGCGTCAGTACCAGGCGCCAGCGATTGTCCTTCTGATCCGGGCGGTTAAACAGTCCCACCACAGCCACGAACTGCGCATCTTCATCCATGGGCATATTGAGCGTCACGCTACCATCGGGCATCACCAGCAGCTCTTTTGAGGCCAGCACGTCGTCCTTAAGTACGGTATCGGCCCGGCGCAGCAGCATCTGGTAATCGGCGGCATCAACCGCTTTACGATCCCTGAGCTGGTAAACCCGCACCATCGTCGCCAGTGGTGTCTGTGCACCATCAGCGTTAATGGCCGTACGCGGGGTAAAATCCAGATGCAGCGTTTTGATTTTTTTATAGAAGATGGATTTCGTGATGCTGATCGTGCCGTCCGTGACGGTCTGCGTCAGACCGCAGCCTGCGAGCAGGCCACAGGCAATAAACATCGGCGCCCACCAGCGGATTACTGTTACCATTCAGGCGTTCCTTTATTGAGAGAGAACAGGTGATTATTCGAAGCGATAATGTCCGTCTTCAGCAGGCGGTAACGCAGCACATTTCAGCCCTTCGTAGCAGCCCAGACTGACCGTAAGACTCTCCCGGCCGTTGCTGAGTTTCCCCGCTTTCAGCCCCAACAAACCGGTACGACCCAGCTGAACAGGCCTGCTTTTGCCCAGACGGGGCTCAGGCAACAACTGCACGGGTACAGTAAGACGCAGCCGGACGTCACTGCGGTAGCCAAGATAAACGCGCAGCAGGACCAGCAAATCGGAATGGAGGACACCACCGGGCAACCAGCCTTCCGCCTCGTTCGGATCCGCTGTTTCCAGTGTCATCAGGAGCCGGCTGCATGCTTCCCCTGCCGTTTTACCCAGCGTGGCCCGCTGCGAAAGACGGATGCGATTTCCGGCACCCAGTCCACTGCGGTTACCGATATGGACCTTAACCGGATCGGGTTCGCTGATAAGTGCGCGGGTATTCGGTGCCAGCAGACTCACCAGAGCCCGTATGCCTTCAGCATTGCGGGTGGGTAATCGCATGGCACCCAGTAAGGCCAGAAAACGGGAAACCGGCGTTGCCACCCGTTCAGCGGTGCCGGGTATACCGAGTCCGACCAGTCCCAGCAGACACTGCGATGTGGCATCGCGCCCCCCCTCCTCGAAAGTGGCCGGATACGCATATTTTCGCCAGATCCGGTAGTACTGCGTGGTTATGCGGTGGCTGAAAATATCCAGAAATGAGGTGAACGCCTCATGTCCTTCACGGCGCTGCGCAATATCATCCAGCCAGGACGTCGGCAGAGGTGAGTCCACTCCATACATTCCGAGAAATGTCGTGCGGATTGTTGGGGGCAATGTCGGATGATCTTCGTCGATCTCCACCGCTTTCAGGGTGCTGGCCGGGAATCCCATCCCGGGCCAGGGTCTGAATCGCACCGGATCATCACCCGGATGGCTGGTCGTGCCCAGTTTTGGCCCGTCCGGATTTTCCTGCTCCAGCAGCTGACAGAAACGATAAAAACTGACCCGCCAGATATCGTTGTTAAGGGCCAGGCCCCGCGTCAGCCCGGTACGTGCAGGCTGTGATTCTCTTTCCATCTCAGTCGTTTCCCTGTGGGTTGCAGTACCAGTGTGAGCTGGTTGAAAAGGTGGACATCAGCGTAGAGCGCAAAGAAACGGTGCAACATCTCCCCGAAGAGATTCACATCGCCCTCGCCGGCAAAATTATCCATATTCAGCGTGACCTCAATGTCCACGCCACGGAGCATAAAGCCCTTTTCAAAACGGCGGATCAGGGTGTGCTTCACGGCAACGATGGCTTCAAGCCGGCGGCGGTTCATTTCATCGTCGGTCCAGTCATAGAGCGCCAGCGTCCCCCGCAGCACCTCCGGATTGTCCATCATGCTGAGAAAGTTTGATCCGAGGTGACTCATCACCCGCCAGTGAAACCGGTCATTTGCCGGGGGATACAGTGGCATCGTCGGTGCGGTGAGGTTCATGACTCTGACGGGGACTTTGCCGGTTTTGACCACCCTGTCCAGGAGCGTACTTTCCAGCGCCCTGCGCGGAAGCTGCCCGTTGGTCGCGGTGATTCGCATCGAGAGGGACTCCGGTTTATCAGACAACTGCTCCAGTTCGAACGAACGTCCCCCGAGAACTAACCATGTGTCATACAGGCCGGAGGGTCCCCGTTTCACGCGGGTGTGGTAATAACGTTCAGGAGCATCATGGCGCATCATACCGCCCCGGTGCCGGAAGCTGGTGAACGGGACATAAGGGTGTCTGCCATTCTTCACCGAACCGTGAATGTTATCGACGCTGTAAATTTCGGTGTGACCATCCTGAAGGCGCAGGGGCCTGAGCAGGTACTCGTTATCCAGCGGGTTAAGGATCAGCGGGTCGGCTTCCAGGGTAAAGAGATTGATAACCGGCGCACAGTGCAGGCGAAAGTTTTCTGTCTCAAAAGGCAAACCAGATGACCAGGCTTCACTGAGCACAATGTCGATTTCAAACCAGGTACTGCCCGCCGTGAGCCCGATGGTGTCGAGGCCGCGCAGTTCAACAAACATAAACTTCGGACGGAAGCTGAAATACTCCAGCAGCAACTGGTAACCACTGAAGGCTGTATCGGCTTTCTTCCACAGGCAGTCATTGTCGTCAAAGCCCATGGGTCTGCACCAGCCGTCAAACTGATGACGTCCGGTATATGTCCCGGCATGACGCGCATACATGGCATGTACACGCCGGGTCATTGCCAGATGCAGAGCAGCGCTTACCGGCGCCTCTGCATTAAGAAAAATGGCGACTTTGTCGATCCCGGCTTTACTCCAGTCCACTTTTTCAGGGCATTCGAAGCGCAGGCGGATGGCAGAGCGGCCATCGGATTCAGTATGGAGACGGGCATCTGCAAGGTGCAGCGGTTGTAGCAACACATCGCGGGTCGTCCGGTACTGACAGGCGGTTTTATGCGGCCCTACAGGACGGGACAGAACGGAGAAGCCTTCAGCCAGTATTTCGGCCTGACGCAGACTACGCCAGTCAGGCGAGAACTCAACGATGGCCAGCGACGGGATAGTCCGCATATAGTGCGGCCACAGCAGACTCACCAGACCTTCGGTGAGCTCCGGCAGGTCATCATCCAGCTTTTCACGCAAACGTCCCATCAGGAAGGCAAAGCCTTCAAACAGACGTTCCACACTGGGATCGCAGGCGCCAGGCTTATCCAGATTCAGCATTGCTGCCCGATCAGGATGGGCACGGGCAAACTCTTTACCGGCTTCCCGCAGATAGCGCATCTCTGCTTCGTAATAGCGCAGGGTTAAATCATCCATGCACGGCATTCCTGAAAATGGTTAAAGAGAACATCAGCCACAGAGCACCATGGCACGGGCCGGGTCAATGGCGATCAGCCCCGCCAGCAGCGTATCCATCTCAGGCATCAGACGGGCTTTATCAGATTCACTGCGACCGGCTTTCATCCGTAGCAGCTTCAGGCGTCGGGCCCGGACTTCAAACAACAAAGCAGGCTCCCAGTCTTCCAGCGTCAACTGTGGCGCACGGGTAATGAGTTCACCAAGCAGATGAAGCGCCATATCGTTCCGGCCATACTGCTCTGCCACCCGGGCCATGAGCAGGCGTATCAGCCAGCGATGACGTGGTGTATCCATCCCCGGCCGGGACTGGAGCCAGGCAAGCGCCGCTTCAGGCCCTTCCGTGTCTCCCTTTTCCATGGCTTCAGACTCAAGGATCAGCACATCGTCAGTCTGGCCATTAACAACGGCAGGAATGGCAGCTTCATCGCCGTACATCACCTCTTCTTCATTCACTTTTTCAGCGATCCAGGCGAGGGTGACCTCGTCAGCAAAGGGAGTGCCGTCATTCCATGCCAGCCCTTCAAGGCCCGGGAGACGTTTAAGCAACAGCCGCAGATCTGACAGGACAGCGTCAGACCAGGAATCCCAGGGCTGACCAGCATGACTGAGTCCCTGCCAGAGATACCACTGAAGATCGAGCCAGAAATGATTCACCCCTTCGCAATACATCTGACTGGCCAGTTCAATCAGCTCAACCCAGTTTTTCTGAAGCCAGAGTCGCTTAAGCTGAGCGCGATATCCGGTTTTCGGGGGTACCAGGCGGGTACGCCCGCTACTGTCCAGCGAAGGGAGCTGATCGACCGTATCCCACCGCACCGTCTTCATCAGCCGGTGAGAAGCCAGCCAGCCCTGCGGCTGTCCGTTCAGCCAGCGGGAAAGTAATCTGGCCTGGTCAAGTAAGTCGCGGCCCGAGGTCACCGCTGCCAGTTGTGGTGAGTCCGGGGGAGCTGATTCACGACCGGGCTCCCGGGGGCTGCTGTTCTGGGGGACCAGTGCCTCCATGCCCCCTGAACGTGCCAGGCGATTTTCAAGCGCAGAACAAAGCCCCGCAAAAGACGGCTTCTCCGCTTCCGGCCAGTCTGCCACGGCGGATCCCAGCAGGCTTATGGCACCCGCCGTCAGACCGGCCTCATTGCTGTCCACCCCGGGCCATAACAGCAGTGCATCAGTCACTTTTGCACTGTTCAGCCACTCCAGCGCAGCTTTCCGGGCGGCAGGACGCCGGGGATGACATGCCTGTCCGTAGCGGGTCAGCATCGCAACAAGAAGTAATAAGCCTTCGGACAACCCTCTTTCACCATCCTGGGTGAGACGGGCCAGCACGTACCAGGTCACGACACGAATATCTCTGGCGCATTCGCAAAGGCACTTCTGAGCCAGTTCGCACAACAGCGCTGAATCGGTACCTGAAATCTTATTGATCTCTTCACGCATCAGCTGAAAATTATCATCGTATGCAGGATCGTCCCCGGTTTCAGATCCGGAGGTAAATGGATGCAGCCAGTCATCCCAGAGCGACAAGGCCTCATTTGCGCGGGAAATGAGGCTCAGCCTTTCCTCCTGGCTGGCGGCGCAGGCCGTTAACAGGGCTTCCGGTGAACTCATTCTTTTTCCTGTTTGTCAGTCTCTTTCATAAACCTCACGACCGCTTCCGGAGAAGCGTCGTCCTTACTGTTGAAGATTTGTGATGGCTTCCATTTCAGCAGCATACTTTCTCCTGCTGAGTGGGGTTGCCCTTCCGGTCGCTTACCGGTTGTTTTTTCTGACATGGGGCAAAAACGTCGACGGGCATGAAGGAACCGTTCTCTGAAAGGGTGAAAATGTGCCCATCAGCCCCCGGACCAGCGCCGGATGAATGCCCCTGTTCATCTTTACTCAACACCTTCCGTGCCGGCGGCAACGTTAAAAATGGCGGTGGGCAGCGTAAACCCCTGTAGCTTCAGTAAGGCAAGCGGACCGTCGCCCAGCTCGCTGCGCATGACGAATTTCAGAGGATTACCATCGGCGGTGATCCACACCAGTTGTGTGCGGCTGGCATCAAGTGGCGTGATCAGGGCTTTGTCCAGCAGGCGAATAAACCCCCAGTTTCCCTGGTGACTGGCGTAGAGTTGCATACCGCTGCTTACACTCCGCCAGCTGAGCGACACACCAGGATAGTAAGTATTCCCCGGCCAGGTGAAGCTCTGCCAGCTTTCCATCTGATTGAAGTAATCCAGGTTCTGTTCATCGAGGGTAAGCTGCACTCTGGCAACATCCCGTGAAGGACGCGCCATCAGTTCGAAGTGAACACTCGCATCGCCCTGAGAGAACACGATATCTGACAGTTCCGCCAGCTGATTAATCGCCCGGAGGAAATCCGGACTGACAACCATCCCCTGGCTTGCGGAAGGATCAACGACCCAGCGATTCCCCTCCTGGTGGAGGAGCCCGCCAAGATGAGTTTTCAGGAACGTCGTGATCCGACCCGAGTCGCTACGCAGGAATTGTGCCAGTAGCGGCAGGGAGGCATCACTGCCGGTGGCTTTAAACGGGTACCGCCCCGCAAAAG
The DNA here is from genome assembly GCF_005781135.1 of Escherichia sp. E3659. Taxonomy (NCBI): domain Bacteria; kingdom Pseudomonadati; phylum Pseudomonadota; class Gammaproteobacteria; order Enterobacterales; family Enterobacteriaceae; genus Escherichia; species Escherichia sp. E3659. Next base: position 11,386 of record NZ_VATQ01000049.1, read on the forward strand.
CCTTATTCCACTGATCGACTATGGTTGTCTGCCAACGGGCATTGAGGCTGCCCGCAGCCGGAACAAGCACCTGCCGCCAGGCCAGATCCAGCGGTTGCACAAACAACGACTGACCAAATCCACTCCATTCCTGCCCCAGACTTGCTGCAACCAGGCTGCCGTAATCGCGGGTGTCCGTCAGATCGATGGCTTTGCCCTGAAACACGGCCCGGGCCAGCATCTGCGACATCGCCTGCGGATCCGGGGCGCTGGTAACCTGCTGAAGCTTCAGCCGCATCTGGGTTACACGGGCGAGCCAGGACCGGAAGCTCAGATTACCGTTGCTACCCGCCCCCTCTTTCCCCTCCATCAGCCCCGCCAGCGGTCCAAATACCCCATCGAGCGGGCCTTCATGGCCCTGTGCCTGTTCAATAAACTGCCTGCTATTTTTATTCTTATCGAGCAGCTTTTTCGCTGAATCCACGATTGAATCAGCCAGTGCCTCACCCTTCTGCCCCGTTTTCCCCTGGTAGTTCAGCGTGTTCATCAGTGCAACTAACGGGGACTGACGGACGTCACCGATCAGACTCAACTGGGCAATGGCTTCGGAAAGTGACGTGGGTTCATGCCACTGTATGCTGTTGAGCATGTTCAGCCAGGCATTGCCAAAATCGGTAAAATAGCGTTCAGTCAGGCGGGTCTTCAGCGCCTCCGGAGAGATATCGCTCCCTGTCTGATGCGTCTTGTCCGTCAGTACCCAGTCAATTTCATCGCGACGGGTTTTCACGACCTCGTCAATCGTATCCTGTACCTGCTCTTCCCAGGCCTGACGCGTAAACATTCCAGGAACGACTTCGTCAGTGCTGAATACCGTTGAGGCATCGGTGTCACTGGTCATATCCGCAAGCGTTAAATCAGGCCAGTTGCTGGCCACGCGCTTAAGCATCTCCTGATATAACCCGGACTCAGCGTTCCGCTGGCCTATTTGCTTAAGCAGAATCTGACGGACCGTGCTGATTAATTCAGCGTCAGACTTAATTTTCCATTCCGGATGAGCCGGAAGGTTTTGCGCATAAAAACCCAGCAGTTTCGGTGCGATGTTCTGCCATATGCCATCCGGCACATTCCGGCGTTTCGGTAAGGCTTTCAGCGCGTTTTTTGCCAGCCAGCCGGCGTCCGCTTTGTCCGGACGCGCCAGCATCAGATAACTTTTGAGTATGTCGTAAGTATGCTGTGTGCCCTGCGTACGGGCATCACTGGCAGGAGGGAGTTGTACAAAGGCATTCAGCTGCTGCCTGAGACTGTCTGCTGTTGCATCCCTCATCAGCTGTACGTTATTTTTCGCATACAGCGGCCAGAGTGCGGCCAGCGTGTCGCCGTCCTGATTAAGACCAAATCGTGTGTACCATGGCGCACCGGTTGCCTCACGATGTTGCAGACGGGCAATGGCCTGCTGGAGTACAAGCTGGCTGCGCAGGCGTTCAGCCAGTGGTTTTGTTGTATCCGCTGCCTGTCTCGCCGTTTCCTGCGCCTGATAAATCTGAGTACGGTTAACGAGCAGAGACAGCAGTGTACCGGCCCCCCACAGGACAATCAGGGAAAGCAGAATCAATCGCAGCATCTTCAGCCAGTTGAAGCCCAGTTTTCTGCCGCTGACGGCATCACAGTCATCAATAATAGCTTTCCAGGCAGGTGTGTCGGGGCATGTGTTTGGTACCGCTCCGGCAACGGTCAGTTCAGGGCTGAACATGACACCGCGTAGACGCCAGGCCGCAGTCCCCTGCATCAGTCCACTGAGCAAAACAGCCAGGCTGGCTTTCAGCTCCTGCCGCAGTCTGAGTGACAACTGAAGGAGACCAAAATCAGCAGGATCATTCAGTATCTTTGCCATTCCTGCTTTTTGCAGGTGTAACGCCAGTGCGGAAAACGCTTCGTCCGCACCTTTCACGGTACCTTCCGGTCCGAAGATGACCCCCGTTGCGGCCGCTTTCGCGTCCTGCCGGGCACCGGTAGCGTTGTCAGTCAGCCACAGCCAGACCGGCGCCTGCCAGCCCAACTGATGGTCGGCTTTCTGACGGTAACGCAGGAGGGCATCCCGTTCGCCATCCGTCGGGAGGGCTGAAATACTCATCACCTGAATGATGCCATCAACCGGTTGCCCGGATCGCAGACGCTTCAGTTTTGAAAGGAAGATCTCGTCCGGGAGTGACTGCGCGTCTCCGCCATAAATCAGCACGTAGCCGTCGCCTTCCTGCCAGAGGTCATGGCAAAGACCCGGGGCCGCTTTCCGGACCACATCCGGATCCCCCATCACCAGCAGAAGTCGTACCTTACGCTGCCAGCGACGCCCATAGCGAAAGCGCAAATGTTCTGAAACGGCATCTTCACTGAAAACTGGTTCATCGTCGTCTTCTTCACCGGGAATGGTGTTCGTCACCGGAGTGATACTCTCAACCTTTTTCTGCCCCCACTGGAAATACAACCCGGATTTACCGGCGAAGTCGAAAGCCTTCTCCGTCAGCCAGCCGAGTAAAAACAACGTGGCAACCAGTATGGCGCAGAATGTGAGTATGCGCTGACCGTCATACGGACCGAAGCCGGTGGCCGAAGCGACGTTTTCCGGAAAGGCATAAAAAAGAAATGCCACGATGACCGTCAGAAAAAAGGCGACAGTGACAACAGAGCCGATGAGTGTTTTTACTTTTACCTTAGCCATTCCCGGGTGATTCCTTGCGAACTTCTTCTTTGGTGATGACGGCAACCCAGACGTCGTCTTTGTCAGTGGTGGACTGGGCGGCGATAACCTGTGGGCCATTATCTCTGCATGCCACAGAGGCAAGAATTACAGCGAGCCAGGGAGCGGCACGTCTGGCATATCCCAGAGCAGAATCAATTCCATGATTGTCTTTTGACAGACTGAATGTCACCCCGTTATCTTCACAGGCCATATTCCATCCACTTCCACCTGAAAGAACCGGACCTGTATACCAGGCCGTTTTTAGTGCTTCAGGGGCTGTTGCGGCCCATAACAGTGCCCTGTTCAGCGTTTTCACAAGCCGGGCTTCCTTGCCCTTTTCAGGGCGATGAAGGCATACTGCATCCGGATAGCCAGCAACCCTACGGTTGCTGAGCACCACGAGAGTAATGGCATCGGCGTCACCTTCATCTGGCTGCGCAGGCAATGAAAACGTCACGCCTGCAAAAATGCCCGGCGTATCCCAGCGCTGGTCCAGCCAGGCATCAAACCCCGCCAGACCTTTGCCCGCAAGGAGTCTGAAGACTCTGCCGGTTCTGGTCGTGAGTTCATTTCTGAAGAGTTCCTCCAGTCCGGGACGAATATCGTCGTCACAGTCCAGCATCAGACAGCAAGAAATATCTTTCGACAGGGTGTCTGTAATTTTTTGTACATGGGTGACGAGTGTTGACGTGACAGAGATGAGTTCTGTATCAAGAGCTGTCTGAAAACCGGGTAAGGCTGCATACCTGACAGCAGATTTGGAACCACGTGGCGTTGAGGTCTCTGAAGCTGGAACAGTATGATTAACTGCGTTAACCAGTGCACCGGGACTATTTCCTGAAAAGTGTTGAACGTATGTATCGAGTATCCAGCCACAGCGCTGCCCCCGACAGGTTTCGCGCTCAATAAGCGCTTCGCGCTCCACATTCCTGGACTCAGCCCCCACCTGCTCTGCTTTGTATGCAAACCGGCGCAGGGAGAAAAGCAGTCCCCAGAGACAGAAAGGCAATCCCAGTGCAGTAAACCAGAAAATAAAGCCTGTGCGTTCTGTCGTCCAGTTCCAGAGCGTTAACGCAAATCCTCCTGACATGACAAACGCCAGAAACAGCAGCCACCGACGGGTATCAGGCCGTGGAACCTTTGCCGCCTTTTCAGGGATGGTATCCAGCAGGACTGGCATACTCAGGCAACCTTTGCAGGTGCAAAAGAACTGATCAATGTACAGCCACAACCACATTTATGACCATGAAAGGCAACCGGGATCCCGTTATCAAGATAATCAGGATTGCCTTCGATGATGGTTGTCGGGCCATGTCCAGGTATCGGACAGGAAACCATATCACCTTTACGTGCCACGCCAATCCCACCAAATATCATGGTGTCTGAACAGGTCATAACAGAACCGCCGTGAGTGGTTTTGTCGCCTTTTCTAATGATTTGCAACATTTGTATCTCCGTTAATTTATTGTTTACAGGACAGAATAAATTAATATTTATTGCTCAAGTATTTCAGCTTTGATCCAGGATCATAAGAGGCAAAACCTTTTGCATTGATATAACCAATATTTATTATCTGGTGATATCTGTATACCCCTTACCTTATCTCCGGAAATAAGATAAGTACTGGTCTTATTATTACTCAGAAAAGAAAAAATTTGGTTTGTTTTTAGTTTGATTTCCATGAAAATTTCACCCAAGTATTCAGAAATAGCTTTTGATGCACTTTCTTTCGTTTTTCCCTTTAATATGCATAAGATGGTAAGTCACACCGATGCATGTAAGCCATTCCTGAACTGACTAATACTTCTTTTCTTCCATCCTGGTATATCCATATACTTTTCCATCCCAGTCGCTGGCCTTACACTAGGCTATCTTATTCTTCAATTTAACAATCAAAGCATTAACATTAAATTTCAAACCCTCGGTGGGTTTAAATAGAAATTGCTTTTGTTGGGGGATAATCTTATGGAAAACCAAATCGCTCCTCATTCACATAAGGAATGTCAAGTATATTTTTATTTATAATTCTATCGCTCCTAAATGAACCCGGTAAACAATCGCTGGATTGAATAATCCTTCCATTTTTCTTGATATCAAACGACATTGTATATTCGTTTTCTTCAGAACCTTCGACTACATTAATGACATAACTGTACTTGCCGCGCTTGAAACCATAATAAGTAATTCTCATTTTACTATCTTTGGTGCGCCTCAACTTATTCCCTTCATTAAAAACCACTTTTAACTCTGTTTTACCATTCTTCTCAAAACTATAATTAATTTCTTTTGTAATATTATCAATGAAGAATGAAGCTTCTTTACCTCCTTCGCCAGGTAATGAGCAACTAATGATTTTAGTGGGTTCTTTGCCTGAGGCTTGCGCTATTTTCTTAAAATATATCACATTAGGCACAGACATATTAGCATTCACAAATGGAGCAGGATTAGTGATGGTATATTTAAGAACATTCTTTTCAATTGATATAGTTGCCTGACCAATACCCCCAAATGTACTTTCAAAGTCCACAAAACCAACATTATCTTTGATTATACCGTTAATATTTTTATCATTGTCTTCAGAACAGTCAATTCTATTTCCGTCATTAGTTATAAAGCAATATTTACCAATAAGATAAGCACCATCTTCAACTAAATCCAATGTTAGCGATTGTGAGTCACTCTCATTTACCCAATGACCAGAAAAATTAGCTATTGAGTGAAATGAAATGAAAATTAAAAATAATAACATTCTTTTCATACATCAACCTTCAAGCAATCATCAACTCTATTTATCCAGCCATTGAGGAATTTAATCTGTGCATTAGGCTCACCGTTGGTTATGGTTAAAGAACGGTAATAATCCTTTCTGATTTCTGCAATGCGTGATAACAACTGCTCTTGATTTTCAACTGCATTTATACAATGAATCATGTCATCGTCCATTATGTTATTTACTATCAGGCGATTGTTGTATTCATCATGAAGCATTTTTCGTATTTGCTTAACTGCTCGGCCTGATGTAATTGTCCAATCATAAACCATCAAGGCTACCTTTGTATTTTCAAGCTTACAGAATCCTTTGGGTTCCCAATAATGATTATAATAAATGATTTCTGCCTGTTCCTTAGTCATATTTCTGAGAGTACTGGAAGTAGCTTCAATTCCCAAATCAATTGGTGCGTACGCTCTCCAGGTCGCAATCGTAATTCCCATATTTGTCTCACCACCACGATCATTGGGATCATTAACGTATCCCCCTTCATGTCGAAGTATTACACTGGAAATTTTAGAGAATAACTCTCTACATCTTTCTTTTACACGAATTGCCTCCAAAAACACAATCGGATGCATATGCCACGGCTCCGGTCCCAGCGCCACTCCTTTTTCGGATACTGCTTTCATCCACGTCATCTTATCCAGAAACGCTTCCAGATACGTTTTCCATAACGGCGCATCCCTGGTTAATGGATCCAGATAGTTTTTCCACAGCGGATCATCCTTACCGTAGTACCATTCACTGGCGTGTTTCGCAATAATACGGTACAGGCGGTCACGGTACGACACATTATGAATTGCCTGAAGATATTCCTGCTCTGAGTAATGTCCGTCCTCGTTACTGTCTGTCATCTCCAGCAGCCGCTGGTAGTTATATTTGTTCAGCGCGTGAGTGATGCGTTTTTCCTCCTGCGCTGCTTTATATAACTGCTCCAGAATCCCCTTCACCACGTTATCTGGTCGCTTTACCCCATCAATCAGGTCAAAGCTCGCTGGTGCTTTATTCAACGTCACAAACCCCAGCTCGTCTAACGCGTACTGCGATACTTTTTTTACACTGGCTGCAGGTAACCAGCCATCTTCCGGGCATATCTGATAATACGCCGCATCCTGATTACTGGTCAGCGTATTCCCCCCGGCATCGACGCCAGGGACATTTGCCAGAGTCAGAACTCCAGAGGCTCTTGTTTTTCGCTCTCCCGCAACCATACCCTGTTCCTTCTTATCAAATAACGGTGCATCGGTTTGCCAGGTCAGATAAACCGGTGCATCTTCTCCTGCTTTTCCGGGGTTGGTGACGAACTTTTCCATATCATCCATACTCAGGCACTCTATATGTACCTGGTAGCGCGAGCGTTTACCGTTTTCTTCCGGTAGCTGATAAAAGCCCATATGACCGAGATTATCTCCAGCACTGACAGTTACAGGGACTGGTGGAACATACACATCATTAAAAACGGGTTCACTGCCGGATGCTGCCGGTGCAACCGGCGTCAGACTGTCACCATCTGACACCACCCATACCCGGTCACCTTTTTTCAACATATCCTTATCACGCCCCAGCGTGACCAGACTGAACGTTCTTGCGGCATCGCCAGGGCGGATAACCTGCTGCGCCGTATTACCCGGTTCGTAAGAGAGCGGGAAACCTGCTGTCAGCCTGCCCGCCTTTTTATTGTGCAACACATCTTCCCGGCTCAGATAGTAACCCCAGTCTGTACGCGAGGTACAGTTCACCACACCTTCCGGCTGAGTGGTGTAAGCAGGAGTACATTTTGCCCACCAGGACGGAACCGGCGCTGATTTAATCGCTCTCAGAGAGCCCCTGTCTGATACCGTCCAGACTTTCGTTCCCGCTGCAAGCGTCTCTCCCGCTGCATTTTTCGTCTCTCTGGTAATGGTCACTTCGGTAAACTGACGCCTGTCTCTGCTGCGAGTGACAATAGCGTCACTCAATGTGACAAGCGTGTCTTTATTCAGTTTTCCGGCTTCACGGCCTGCCTGCATATCTTCCGCACTGGTGTAATAGCGCTGGATCCCTGCCACTTTTCTGTCCGCCTGGCGCCCCTGTTGTCCATAAGCAGCCCAGGGGGCCAGATTCATGTACAGCGTAAAAAACGTCAGTCCACTTTCTGCGTTATCAGCCGGCTGAATATAATGTTTCACCAGCACAAAGGATGTCGAAGCGAACAATTTTTCACCGCGCCATTCAATCGCGGCACTCTCGTAATCCCTGCATACCCGCCAGGCAACGATTTCACCATCGGCCATACAACGAATAAATTGCTCCCCTTTATAAAGTTCGCGGCAGTACTCTTTTTCGGGCTCACTGTCTGTACTGAGGGCACACCAGGGGATCGTTGCATCAGTAATATGAATACCGCCATGCCACATTCCCTGGCTTCCCACCAGATACAACCCTGAGCTTTCCCCTCCGAGCATCGATAACAACGCTTCCACGGAGGAAAAGGCATGGCCATTTTTGTTTGACGGTACGGGGTAACTGATTTCAGGTAACTTTGCTGTCATAAATCCCCTTTCATGCTATTCACTGGTCCATTTGGCGGAATTTGGGGTCGTGACCGTAACGTCTGTCCTTTTAAAGTCCGGTGTCTCCTGCGGCAATGTGCTCCCATTTCCGGGCACCAGATAGCTCGCGACCTTCATCACCATCATCCCTTCTGAACCATGCTCTATCCCGTTCTTACTCAGTCTCAGGTAAGACCCGCCACCGTTCAGCGTCAGGGTTTCCGGGGTGCTGATAATAATTTCATCTTCACTACTGGTCACCGTCAGCTGTTTTTCAGAGAACAGCGCCATCGTGTTGTACTGAGCCTGAATCTCAATATCTCCCTGGTTGGCTACCAGTTTCGCCCCGTCTTTATGCACAAACAGACCAAGGGCTTTTTCCACCGTTACCGACAGATTTTTCATCGCACCGATATCAAGATGCTGACCTGCATTGATCATGGTGTTACGGGTACTGCAGAGCTGAAGGTGTTCACCTGAGGTCAGAGCCACCCCCTGCGGCGCACTCCCCAGCAGAACCGCTGACTGAAGTTCCCTGATTTTGTCGGTTACAAACCTAATCTGAGTATTGATATCACAGAGCAGGGCGCCGGCGGCTTCGGCAGCGCTGTTCAGGGCCTGCATCTGGCTGTTAGCCTGGTTAATCTGACTTATCGCTGCCGCCATTTCCAGCACTGGCCCCTGGGCTCTGGCCTGGGCATCTGCCGTCAGGAACAGCCCTTTTGCTGCACGTACAGCACCATGCTCATCCGTTCGCAGTTCAAAACCGGCACCTCGCTTTTCACGCCGGCTGTTGACCAGGTGTCCCATGTTCAGCTGTGTTTTGCCATATTCCGTTGCGAGCTTGATATGCTCTTCCTGGCGCTTATCCTCCATCCGCAGCTTATTGTTCGCCGGCGTGCGCCACACGTTCCGCGTATGATTGTCACTGGTGACATGATCCGGATGCTCTGAATCATGCAGGGCATAAGCGATGTAGGGACGATCCGGATCTCCGCCGTCAAATACAATGGCCACTTCAGTTCCGTCGATAAGCGGTGAGTGGAAACCGTACGTATCACCGGCATAAGGTTTAGCCAGCCGCAACCACAGATAAGCGTAACCCCGTTCTGTACTGTTGCGATCGAAGTCCAGCTTCACCCGGTAACGCCCCTGATCGTCCAGATGGGCGTAGATATCGTTCTTCTCGTGACTCTCAATCCGCGCCGGAAGCGAACCGGATATCACCGGGCGACTGAGCAGTGCCGGACGCCAGCAGACGGTTTCGCTGTAGGGGATCCCCTCAAACGTCAGCGTAAAGCAACTTTTGCGTGAACCGCGGGAACGCACCGTGGTGATAACGATGCCTTCCCTGACAACATCGGGTAACGTGCCGTCCGTTTCAAGTACCTGACCCGGCGTCAGATAAGGGCTGGAGGAATGCCCGCTGACACGATACTGCGCATTCAGAATGCGTTCGTGGCGCAGACGGGCAAAGTATGCCCCGGTCTCCGGGCTTTCAGCGTCACCTGCCGTCAGGAAGGGTTCAGCATAATGGTACGTTTCTCCGGTGGTGATCCCTTCCTTACTGAAAATACTTTCGGCACTGTCCTGAGGTTTCAGCGCTTCACGGTAGTTGTAGTCCCGGGTGACCACACTTCCGCTCACCACGTTACAGGTGGTCTGAATATCCCAGATGCTCTCCTGCCCGCTGTCACTCATCCCGGCCTGATTGCGCAATGGCAACGTGATGCCAAATTCATACTGCTGCTGGCTGTCCTGGAAAATCACTATGTCCTGTTCAAGACGACTGTCCATTTCATAACGCCAGTAAATCCCCACCTCCGCCAGCAGGCGCCGGATAAACTCAAGGTCAGTCTCCCGCCACTGGGTGATGAGCTCCCGGGGTGGATACTCCCGGGAAAGCCGGAATTCAAAATCCTGCCCTTCCAGACCATGTTTACGCAATACCTGCTCAACCACTTCAGTGACTGACTGATTGAGGTAGATTTCGCTCCCTTTCGTATAGTTCAGAAGGGCGATACGGGGAACGATCGTCAGTGCGTAACGGGTCTCATCATTCGAGGCAGAGATACGGCGAAACGACTCAACCACGCCGAATACCGTCCTGAGCGGCAGGGCCGGTGTTCCGTCAGACACCGGGGTCTGGAAAGTAAATGACGCCGGCTTCAGCAGTAACGCGTCACAGGCAATATCCGCAGAGGAACAGGTGACAACCACGTCATAGCGCCAGGGCTGGCTGAGGGACTCAACCGCGCTGTAACGCAACACATCCAGAAAATGGCTGCATTCATGCACATGAACCCGGTACCGTGATTGCCCTGAAAGCTGCTGTACAACGCTGCCAGCCTTGCTGGTCAGGGAACGGTTCATGACGGCTCTCCCTCTGCCTGTGCATCAAATACCATCACAATACCATCTTCGTCACACCATGCCAGAGTCAGCGCCTGCGGTTTCTGCTTCGCGGCCATATGGCTCAGCAACTGCCGGCTCAGTACCGGCAGCAGTTGCTGGTTCAGCAGACTCTCCACATTCCGGGCGCCCGTATCCGGCAGCAGGCAGGCTGACGTCAGGGCATCGTACAGACGTTCATCAACCGATGTGCTCAGTCCATAGTGGCAGTGCAGGCGTTCACAGACCTGTGCAAGCTTCATCTCCACAATGGTGCGCATGGCAGACTGTGTCAGCGGACGGTAAATCACGGTCTGGAAACGGGCGAGCAGTGCAGGCTGGAAGTGGTCGCGCAGTAGCGGACGGATAAGCTCATGCAGCTCCGATTCCGTTGTCTCCGGCTTTTCGCTCAGTTGCTGCATCAGAAGGTCACTGCCCAGGTTGGAAGTCATCAGAATGACCGTATTACGGAAGTCAATTTCACGCCCCTCGCCGTCGCGCATAATGCCCCGGTCAAATACCTGATAAAACAGATTCAGCACATCCCGGTGGGCCTTTTCCACTTCATCCAGCAGCACCACGCTGTAAGGGCGTTTGCGTACAGCTTCCGTCAGAATACCGCCCTGACCGTATCCCACGTACCCGGGCGGTGAACCCTTAAGCTGGGAAACCGTATGGGGCTCCTGATATTCCGACAGATTGATGGTAATCAGTGATTTTTCGCCGCCGTACATCACGTCTGCCAGTGCCTGTGCCGTTTCGGTTTTTCCCACACCACTGGGGCCAACCAGCAGGAACACGCCCAGGGGGCCGTTACCGGATGTCAGACCCGTTTTCGCCGCACGCAGACGCTGCGCAATGGATTCCAGTGCCACGTCCTGTCCGACCACCCGTCTGCCGATATCCTTTTCCAGATGCAGCAGTTCCGTCTGTTCGTCCTTCATCAGGGAAGATAACGGCACCCCGGTCCAGTCCGCGACCACACCGGCAACGGTACGTACGTTAACATCCACACTGAGCAGAGGCTGATTCTGCTGAATGTCGTGCAGTGCCTGCTGCAGGTGATGTGTCTCACTCTGACGGGAAATATCGCTGCGGCTTTCAAGTAACTCACCGGTGAGTTCGCACTCCCGGGCGTACTGCTGCTCCAGGTCATCACGTGCTGTCATCAGCACATTTTCTTCCTGCTCAATGGCAGACAGGCGTTCGCCGTGATTCTGATGACCAACGGCAATATCTTCCAGCAGTGCCTGTTTTTCCATACCGAGGGAAGCGAGCTGTGAACGGATACGGGTCAGCTGTTCCGGCACCGTGTCGAGGCTCATCCGCACACGGGCAGCAGCGGTATCGAGCAGGTCAACGGCCTTGTCCGGTAGCTGACGTTCTGTCAGATAACGGCGCGACAGTGTGACGGCAGCACGTACCGCCTCATCGGTGATGTGCACGTTATGATGTTCCGCATAACGGGATTTCAGGGAGCGCAGCATCAGACAGGCCGTCTCATCATCCGGCTCGTCCACTTTGACCATCTGAAAACGCCGCTCCAGGGCTGCATCACGTTCAAAGTATTGTTTGTACTCAGACCAGGTGGTGGCAGCAATGGTGCGCAGTTCACCCCGCGCCAGCGCAGGCTTCAGCAGGTTGGCCGCATCCGCGCCACCGGCCTGATTACCGGCACCGATAAGGGTATGGGCTTCATCTATAAACAGCAGTACAGGAGCCGGTGACTGCTGCACGGCATCAATCACGTTTTTCAGGCGCTGTTCAAATTCCCCCTTCACGCCGGCACCGGCCTGCAGCAGACCGAGGTCGAGGGTGCGCAGGGTGACGGGTCTGAGTGATTCCGGTACGTTACCTTCCGCAATACGCAGGGCGAGCCCTTCCACCAGAGCCGTTTTCCCCACACCGGGGTCTCCCACCAGAATAGGGTTGTTCTTGCGGCGGCGGGAGAGAATATCCACCATCTGACGGATTTCCGTATCGCGTCCCGATACCGGGTCAATTTTACCCTCTCTCGCACTGGCCGTGATGTCCCGGGTGAATTTATCCAGCGCACTCTGTAACACAGGCGGCAGGTCACCTGACGGTATACCCGCCGTATCCGCACCGACGGGACGCCCGATAAAGGTCACATTGTCTCCCTGAGGCAGCACAGGCTCTGCATCCTGTAACCTCTTCGGACACTCATCAGACTGCGCATCCAGCAGCGGGGACAGACGCTGTAACTGGCTCTGACTCAGTGTCAGCAGGGGCCACAGCCCGTCACAGCAAACCAGGTGCGGATGTTCCGTCAGGGCACCCAGCAGATGCACGCTGCGGATATGTTCTTCCCCCTGTAATGAGGCCACCATCCAGGCCTGTTTCAGCAGGGCATTCAGGGACGGCGCAAGCTGCGGGCGACTGCGTACGCTACGGGGCTGGTTATCCAGCCAGCCGAGCAGCGACTGCCATATCGCGTCCATATCCCAGCCATAACGCCGGCCCAGCACGGTAAGGTCTCCTTCCCCCTGCTCCAGCAGTTTCAGTAACCAGTGCTCCGGGGTGATTTCTGCATGGGCCCGGGTCTGGCAAAGGGAGGCTGCGCCTTCCAGTGCACGGGCACAGTAATGATTAAGACGACGTAACAGAGCTGCCGAATTTTCCATGTTATTCACTCACTGTCAGGAGACCGTCAGGCACGCTACCGCCCTTCGCCGTAACCCAGGCGCATCAGGTCTGTGTTCAGGATTGAGAATTCTTTCTTCAGCACCCGCCAACAGATGCTGAAGAAAAAATAAAAATGACGGACAGGATGCCCTGTCCGCCCGGGAGAATTACGCGGTGGTACGTTCACTCCATGAGTCAGAGTGAATAATATTGCCGTCTTTATAGGTCCATATAATTTTTTCGTAACGCAAAGACACCTGCTCAAGATGATTACACTTTTCAAAAGCCGCACTCTTCACGTCATACATGACAGGGTGAACTTTAACCACCTTCACATTCTCAAGCTTCGTATTGAAGTACTCCACCTCCTGACCGGCATCATTGATTTTGTACCACTTAAATTCAGCAGACTTCAGGGTCTGCCCGGTGGTCACGGCCTTGTAAAGGTACGGGCTGGAAGAATCAATTTCCTTGGTAAACAGGAACGGTGTGTGAATACGGGTACCGGTCAGCTTACCGGTGTTGTTATCCGTCGGGATGTAGAGGCAGTGCTCCTGAGCCACCACCTCAATGCTGCCCTCACGGTCCTGAACATCCACGGACCCTTTGATATCTGCACCGCCATCATCTTTCAGCCACAGATAAACTGGAATTGCCATAAAAATTACTCCGTTATGTTTTCTGATGCGCCCTCTTCCGGCGCAGGGGAAGCGTCCGGCAGACGACAGGCATCGGCCTGCGGTACCAGACAGATTTCAACACGGCGGTTACGCGCACGGCCTTCCGCCGTGTCATTCGGGGCCACAGGGCGGCTTTCACCGTATCCCTGCACGGCAAAACAGCTTTGGGGAATATCGCCGGTATCCCGCATCCAGTCGCGAACGGCCTCTGCACGCTTCAGGGACAGGACCTGGTTGCGCTGCGGGTCACCGGTATTGTCCGTGTGGCCACTGACCACAATCAGCCAGCCTGCTTTTGCCTTAATATCCACCAGGGCATTCACCAGCCATTTTGTGGCGCCCGGCTTCAGCGTCCATTTACCGGCATCAAACAGCGCCAGACTGTCGAGACGGATGATTTGCGGAGGTGCTTCCGGCTCCGGCGCTGGTAAAGGCGGAACCCAGGTATCGATAGCCTGCTGCAGGGCCAGCCACAGGCGTTGCCCCGGGTAATAACCCAGGCTGTAACGTAAAGGCACTCCCTGACGCTGCCACTGCTCAAGCAGAAGCGCGTCCTGTTTCAGTGCAGCCAGCGATTCCGCCTTAGGGCGGTAGGGATCCATCGGGACAGCATTCCAGCGCTGTAAATCGGTGCTAACCTGACGGATCAGATCACGATTGTTAAGCGCAGAAATCCCCAGCGCGGTCAGAACACACAGCCATATCAGCAAAATCAGACGACGGGTACGCTGGCCTCCCTGTACCGTCGACGCAAAAGGTGCCAGCAGCGGCAGAACCGCATCCGGGAACATACCTGCCGGCACTGTCTGCCCCGGTTTTCGGGAAAACTGCAAACAGGTACGGGAACAGAGCCAGTCGGACCAGACTGATGGTATCCCCGGAAGAACAGCACCAAGGCGCATTGCAACGGAAAATGCTCGTACAGGTGGCGTCAGCCGGTCAGCTTTTTCCAGCTCATCAGCCAGCGTATTACGAATAAAGGAAAATGCCTCGCTGACGGCCGGCAGCGCCAGAATATTGTCTTCCACCTGCAGCCAGTCAGTGAATGCCTGAGGTGAATGATTAACCGGGCATACAACCGGTCTGTCCCCCCGGACGATTATCCACGGTGTTTCAGGCCCGGAAAATTCGGCACTCAACACAACCGGCAGTGCGAACCCCGTCAGGGATTTAATCTGATTACACTGCTGGCGGAGAGTTTTCAGTGTGAAACGAAGAACTGCTTCATCATGATGACAGTCTGGCAGGCAGCGGTACATCACAGAGAGCTGACCGACCTGGCGCGGGAACTGCGTCTGTATGCTGCGGACAACGTCAGTTAAGCGGCTGACGTCACCGACCCGCAACCACCATCCCTGGGCTGTTTTACGCAGAGGACCGTCCTGAAACAACGCTTCCGGCATGTCACCACACACCAGTACAACAGGGGCCCGGGTGTCGGATAATGCCAGTTCAGCATCCGTCAGGGTAACGTCAGATGTGAGCTTTTGCTTTTCACTCCGGCAGTTTTTAAAAACAGTCCAGCCTGCCAGAAGAAGGATCAGCAGAGTAGTCAGACCATTAAAAACATTGCCTGCCGGAATGAAATACCACAACAACCACAGCAATGTGGCAACAGCCACCAGGACGTGCAGGGCTACCGGAATGATGACAGAGCCACGCATCAGCCATGCAACTCCGGTATTTGTGATGACAAAAGAGACTGGAGCCAGAGGTGCCCCCCCCACCAGATAACGCCGGTAAGAATGACGGCGAGCACTATCCAGAACCAGACTGAGCGCATCAGACGCCAGCGATGTTTCTCCATCCGGTGAACAACCAGGGACAGACCGGCATCAGGCGGTGAAACGCGTTCAGAAAGGGCTTTTATGACCTCATCACGCTGCGACTGGCTGACTGCTTTCAGGCAGTACACCCCCTGAAAACCCAGCGCTGTCACCCGGTGATAGCAGGTTAAAACGGCCGGGTCCGGTGAAGGCTGACGCAGAACCTCTGCAATGCGATCCCACAAAGCCTCACCAGCCCGAAGTGAGCCAAAAAAGCGGGCCTGAAGCGGCACTTTACGCCAGGCCACCTGGCCTTCATCAACGTCCGGCTCCTCTCCTTCCTTGCTCTTTTCAGGCTTACGGCTCATCACCGTTTCGTCCAGAAGGGCACATTGTGCATAGGTAATATGCTCCACACTGGCATCGTCATAACCGGCACGCTCCAGTGCTTCCCGCACACTTTCGACCTGTTTAACGCATTTGTTGTAAAGCGCAGTGCCATCGGGCGTGAGTGCACCTTTTTTCAGCATGGTGACGGTAAGCCATGTCTCCATCATCAGCTGGTCGATATCAATATCCTGTCTCATGAGCGCAATACCGCAAACAGTTCAAGTTCCAGGGCACCAAGTAACTCAGGCACATAGAACATACACACTCCCTGCTCCAGCATTTCATGTGCAGCGGGACTTTCCATATCAAGTGCAAAGTACTGGTTTTCCATGCGTACAGGCAACGCAGCCGGAACCCTGCTCACCGGGATCAAAGGGATCCCCCGGAGTGCCGCACCATAGATCTCACTGACATTATCTGGTGACCCCGCCAGACAGAGTGCCGGAAATTTCTCAGCAACCTGCCAGGCCGGGATATCCGAGCGCACCGACAGCCAGAGGTCAGCCTCTTCGCGCAGGCGGATATCGTGAAGGCTGGCCTTCCAGGTCTGTCCATCCGGCCGGGACATTTCCAGAGCAATGACCCGGGATGGCAGACTGGCCTCCAGCAGACCCGTTATCAGGTCGAACAATGGAAAAAACGCACTGGCAGGATCCTTGTGGTCATAACCCGGTATGGCGTCAGGATCATGCTCCAGGGAAAAAGTCAGCATACTGCCTGCCAGACGGGCGAGCTCCGCCCACACCTGTTCAGGTGGGCGGGAAGGAAAACGTTCGTATTCCGTCAGTACACTGGCGTGGGAATTCAGCGCATTCAGCAACCAGAAAAGGGAAACATCAGCAACAGCAAAATCGGCGAGTCTTTCGTTACTCTCACGACGCATCGCCATCAGACGCTGACGTCGTGAGAGTAACTGACGATTGAGCAACACCAGACGTTCGCGCAGGACCGGACTTGCCCCAAATGACGCCACCGGAGGAATAAAAGACGGATCCTGTCGCCACGCATTCTGACCATCTCTGATCAATCTTGCTACCGGGCAGACTTTCCATGAGTCATTGTTTTCATGGGCAAACCGAATGGTAAAATTAAACCGGGCAACGGCCATGGGCTCTTCTTCAGAGCCAAAAGCATCCTGCAACGTTACCCACTCTTCCCGATAGCGAACGGGTCTGTCTGCACTGACACCTTCCTGCTCAACGTTAATCACGCCGGGCTGCATGTGGGGAAGTGCAATAACAACAGTTACCGCATCGTGGTCAGCCAGCTGGCCGGCATCTAACTCTCGCGGTGCCGGAGGCAAATCGCTCCTTTGAGCATCAATAAGTGTTCCGTCTTCCAGCCAGAGGCGTAACTGCGTAATCTGGATCAGCCCGGATGACAGAAGACTGTCATTAAGCTCAACCTTTTCCACTCCCCAGGGAAACGGGGATGCCAGCGCAGAAATACCGGCACTGCGAAAAGACTCCCATTCAGTCTGCTGCTGAAACTGTTGAGGGGAGAGCAAAACACCTTCGCTCCACAGCGGACGGTAAATCTTCATTTCCCGACGCCTGCCTTACGCTTTTGCCTTCGGCATCTGCGAAACCAGTGACAGGCTGACATCCATACCTTCCACCTGGAAATGTGGTACAGCATAGAGTTTCACGCGGAAGAATCCCGGATTGTCTTCGATATCTTCCACCACCACTTTTCCGTCACGCAGCGGATGCGAAGCCTGCAGCTCATCACCCGGATCGGTCATCTCCGTCACCAGTCCCCGGATCCAGTTATTCAGTTCCAGTTCAAGCAGACGACGATCTTTGGTAGTACCAATATTTTCCCGCTGAATGATCTTCAGGTAATGCGCAATGCGGGACAACAGGAAAATATAGGGAAGACGGGCATTAATACGACTGTTCGCTGTCGCATCCGGCGTATCGTACAGCGCCGGTTTCTGGGCGGAGTTGGCGGAGAAGAAGCAGGCATAATCCCGGTTCTTGTAGTAAGAAAGCGGAATAAAGCCCAGATTAGCGAATTCAAACTCCCGCGTTTCCGGGATCATCACCTCTGACGGAATTTTGACCTGATTACCGGTTCCCAGATCATACAGATGGATTGGCAAGTCCTGCACCGCACCACCGGCCTGAGGCCCACGGATCTGAACACACCAGCCGTTGGTGACAAAACTGCGCACCATGTTGGCGGCAAAAGCAAAAGACGCGTTCGTCCAGAGATATTTATGGTGATCCGGTCCTTTCACCTCTTCAACATAGTTAAAGCTGCGGACAGGTACGGTATCCGGGCCATACGGCAGGCGTCCCAGAACTCGTGGCATCACCAGGCCAATATAACGGGCATCATCCGTTTCACGGAAAGCGTTCCACTTGATGTACTCGGCACGCTCAAAGTGATTGCCAATATCCTTGATGGCAGCCACCTCTTCCATGGTTTCTTTCTGGAAGAAAGCCGGGCCAACAGAACCAATAAACGGCATATGTGCGGATGCCGCCACCCGGGAAATATTTTTCAGCAACGCCACGTCCTGTGCAGATGCATCAAACTCCCAGGCCGAAACCAGGACAGCAATGGGCTCACCACCCGGCGTGTCATACTCAGCCACATAGGTCTGCAGATAAAGGCCGCTCTGAATAATTTCCGGCGCATCCTCAAAATCCTGACGCAGATCGTCTTTGGACAGATCCAGCAGCTCAATTTTCACATTACGGCGGAAGTCCGTTTTATCCACCAGAGACTTCACGCCCCGCCACAGGGATTCCACTTTCTGAAATTCCGGATGATGAAGCACGGCATCCAGCTGACGGCTGATCTGATAATCAAGCTCTGCAATATGATGGTCAATCAGCGCTTTATCGAGTTTTTCCACCTGCGTACCGGCTTTTGCCAGACACTCCATAAACACCTGCATCCCTGCCGTCAGGCGTTCATCTGCAGACGCTTCTGACATGGCCTGTGGATCCTGCCAGATATCCAGTGCACTCAGGGCAGATACCGGATTCAGGTTAATTTTTTCAAACAGGGAAGCATATACGCTGTCGCCGGTATGCGTTTCAGATACCACACTCTCTGCGACGTTCTTTTCTTTCTGTACAGACATCAGCATTTTCTCTCGTAATCCGTTAAATCACGCCTTTTCCGGCACCAGTGCACGCAATTCATCACGCAGCGTCTGGCTCAGTGCCGGGTCACGCAGAATCTTTTCCAGCTCTTTACGGAAAGTCACGTTATCCAGCAGATTGGCTTTAAGGTCCCGCAGAAGGCTGCGCATGGCCAGCATGGCTTTAAGACGGGGAATCTGTCGGGCGACCTGCTCTGGCGTGAAGTCGTTCATATTGCGAAAAGTCAGGCTGATGCTCTCTTCAGCGCCATCACCGGCAAGCGTGTTCTTCACATTCAGACGCACAGACGGAGAGATATCCGCCAGAACATCATTAAAATTGTTTTTATTAATATCCGTTTTTACACGCTCCGACAGTGGACGCTCTTCCTGTCCGTTACTGAAATCACCGGCAACCAGCAGTTTGAGCGGAAGCTCCACTTTCTTCTGCCCACCACCTGTATGTAGGTCTAATTTCAGATTCACCCTTGCTTTCGGGATTTCATTCTGAAACGAACTGCTCATGACTCTCTCCTGTGAAACCTGCACCTCAGGGGCTTCGTCACAACAGAAAGCCTCCTCTTGCGCACTGATTTAATTTTGATCATTATAGAACAAAGATCTGGAAATACTCAATATTACAGACGTATCGATCGACACAACCAAAATATATAGATCTTTATTCTGTTTTGTGTCGCAAAAACAGCATATCGCAAAACTTATAACCATGATTAATGGAAAAGTGCAGAAAATTATTCCAGCGAACGCTTTTAATACAGCCAGTTATGCCGGAAAAGTTCAGTTTTTGATTCCGGTCATGGAAAATCACGATGAGTAACGATTCAGCATCATTGAAGTGATTTCTGGAAAACGGGAAGGATATGAAGGAAGAGCACAACAAAATGCAATGAAAGAAGGAGTGAGGGGATTTTTAGTAAAAACAGAAGATTAACAAAACACATCAGGAGGCAGAGACTCCTGATTCAGCAATATCACATGAAATTTTAGTTAACTGTTACCGTTCTGAAATCTATGTCAGAAGATATTCCATTACCGAAAATCAATCAGCGATACAGAGACGATCATGGTGCGCTTGTCACCGTGACCAGTGTTGAGGAAACCCGGGTGGTGTTTATGCGGGACGGCTATCCGCATCCCTGCATGCGGCCGATGTACAACTTTCTGGGAAAATTCAAACCCGAACCCCGGGAAGAAACAGAATAAAACGAAATCCCTGCCGGCAATCACACTGCCTGATGGCAGCATAATCCACTTATTAATTCTCATCCCCGGAGACAAGCCCAGAAAACCACTCCGGGTGTTCACTGTATGCCGTGTTCAGCGCATCCCAGGAAACGTTGATATAAAAGCTGTCCTGCAATTTCCGGGTAACCACCTCTGCCAGGCGGTTCCGGTTATCCGCCAGGCCGGCATAACCTCTCTCTGCCAGCCACTCATTCAGTTCATGTTCCAGAGACAGATTGATAATATCGTAATCGGACCTTGCCATTCCCGTTTCCTTAGCACATGTTTTCAGGCACGGGGATAAAGTATAAAGAATGTCGTACTGCTGCTGCCAGAGCAATATTCCCCTGATGGTCGTATCAGAGATGGTATGCCGGTATTTTGCGGGTTGTTCCCGTCAGGTTATCGTACACCTCCACGGTTGTGGTCACCACCGGCATTCCGGCCTTTCTCAGCCTCAGAACATCAGCCGCAATACGCTGACTGCCAGACCAGAACAGGCCGTCCAGTGCAGTCACCAGTAAACCCGCTTCCAGTGCATACTTCAGCCGTTCACGGGGCGCTTTCACTTCCCGGGCAACCTGCTGATATGGCAATGATGTGTTTTCATTCCCAACCACGCGACGAATACGGTGAGACAGATGATACCGGAATGTATCCGGTACACCAGAAAGGCTGGCCTTCAGGCTGTACACGCAGCCAAACCGTTTATCGTTAAACACCACATTTTTCTGACTGATGTCCCATTCTTCACGCAGCGCGGCAATCAGTTGTGGTGTCCGGGTAAGCAACAAGCGAAAAGGCAGTTCAAAACTGGTGACGTAATCCACATTCAGCAGTGCAATACGCAACCGCTCTTCTGGCCCGGCCTCTGTCTGCCGACACTCCTCCAGAACATCCTGCCACTGCCGGCGAAGACGGGGGGATTCGTTCCGTTCTGTAAAACTGTATTTATCCGCCAGATAATCAATTCGAGTACGCATACTGAAAAGAATTCCGTATAAAAAGTCAGCTGGCGAAACTTTATCAATCGCTGATGAACAGGGAAAGCATAAATCGCCCGGTCAGATACTCCTGTCTGCTTCTGCACTGCCATATATCTTCGTTAATCGCTCACTGTTGCCAGCTTGTTTTCGGCATATTTCATGCAGCCATGTGTTCCCGTCACCGTACCGCATGCGTGAACGAAACAGCATTTATTGTTCCGGTGGACATCGTACAACGGCGTTATTCCATGTGGGTATCTGAAGCACCACTTATTCATTATAGCGATAACAAAAATCTGTTTTTTCCGTTGTTACTGTTAACGCTTCAGCGTTAGCGTAAAAACAGTATCGTTATTTTCTCAAATGTATCCTTCACTGACAGGTAATGGA
>NZ_VATQ01000050.1:0-1526 GCF_005781135.1 Escherichia sp. E3659
TCGGGAATAATAGAAATATGTTCCATCAATTTTTTAAGTTCCATTTTGCTCTCCTTAATTATGTAAGGAGTATTTGATTATATATAAGCTGTGAAAAACAGTTTTTAGTAATAAGGAATTACTCAATTATTGAATATATAGTGCGAATTATTTAGTGCAAAAAAGCAGCGCCATGTGATCTTTCCCTATTATTTTTAGGGATCAGACATATCGCCATTAATATTTTAACGAAAGATAAAGTATTCAAGGCTGGGTTAAGACGTAAGATGAGAAAAGCAACTATGGACATAGACTACCTCGCGTCAGTCCTTACGGAGAGCGGGCTTTCGTAATCTTGCCCTGATGAATATCATCAGCCAAAAGAACAAAAATTTTTTTCATTTTCTGACTCCGCCTCTCATGGCTCTCTGTATTACTCTAACTCCGAGTTCACTCCAATCATCTACCCCTGCCGTTGCTGGCCCATTGGGTTCATTAAGATCAGGAATAATTGGAATATGCTCAAGAAGACTTTGAATGTTCACCAGACGTCCTTTTCTAATATATTTAATTATTTGGCGATTAGATTTTAATCAAATCAACAAGGTAAAACCAAGATTAAAGTTGTGATGATAATCACAACTTTAATGATCTTCCCCTGATTCCTTCAGTCCTTTTATTTGGTTACCCTAATGGTTTTATTAATTGTAAATTTTTAAATGACATGCTTAATAGGCCATCAGAAAAATAAAGAAAAAATTTATATAGCCTTTTGTTTTTTATTTTCTTTATATACCCATTACTTATATTACCTGACTTGTGATTATCGATTAACTCAGCAGAATCCAAAGCGAACACTAAATCATCTATATCAGAAAATTCAACTATCATTTTTTCCCTAATGTTCTCATTTTTATAAATGTCAATAAATAACGTCATGTTAAAATGAGATTCTTTGAATGTCGTTTTTACTTCTAACAAAACCCCATCATGCCAGTCAATTGAACTCACAATGTCAAAATCGCTCATTATATAATCTCCATTATCCGTTTTAATCATGGAGTAACAACGTTTGCAGGTATTGACCACCAAAGAGGTGGCGCAAGTGAAGGTATAAATCGAATCACTCTATATATAACATACCCCAGGGCAAGATTACGAAAGCCCGCTCCCCGCAAGGACTGACGCGAGATAGTTTCTGTCCATGGCTGCTTTTCGCATCTTACGTCTTAACCCTGCCTTGAATACCTTATCATTCGTCAAAATATTAATAGAGATGTGCCGTATCCCTGAAAATAATTCTGCTGCATTTCCTCTTCTTATTTTGCAGTCGTCTTCATTCATTACCACGTCCAGACGCCAGTGCAGCTTATTCTCCACGTGCCAGTGATTTCGGATCGCTGTGGCGAATTTCTCAGCGGTTAAATCAGCAGAACTGATATAATATCTGACCGTCATTTCTGGCTCTTTCTTTTGTTCTGCTATTATGGACCGAAAGGAGACTGCCACGCATAATTTCTTCAGCACTTTCCATTCAAACGTGAAAT
>NZ_VATQ01000051.1:0-3051 GCF_005781135.1 Escherichia sp. E3659
ATCCGCCAAAACATCTTCGGCGTTGTAAGGTTAAGCCTCACGGTTCATTAGTACCGGTTAGCTCAACGCATCGCTGCGCTTACACACCCGGCCTATCAACGTCGTCGTCTTCAACGTTCCTTCAGGAGACTTAAAGTCTCAGGGAGAACTCATCTCGGGGCAAGTTTCGTGCTTAGATGCTTTCAGCACTTATCTCTTCCGCATTTAGCTACCGGGCAGTGCCATTGGCATGACAACCCGAACACCAGTGATGCGTCCACTCCGGTCCTCTCGTACTAGGAGCAGCCCCCCTCAGTTCTCCAGCGCCCACGGCAGATAGGGACCGAACTGTCTCACGACGTTCTAAACCCAGCTCGCGTACCACTTTAAATGGCGAACAGCCATACCCTTGGGACCTACTTCAGCCCCAGGATGTGATGAGCCGACATCGAGGTGCCAAACACCGCCGTCGATATGAACTCTTGGGCGGTATCAGCCTGTTATCCCCGGAGTACCTTTTATCCGTTGAGCGATGGCCCTTCCATTCAGAACCACCGGATCACTATGACCTGCTTTCGCACCTGCTCGCGCCGTCACGCTCGCAGTCAAGCTGGCTTATGCCATTGCACTAACCTCCTGATGTCCGACCAGGATTAGCCAACCTTCGTGCTCCTCCGTTACTCTTTAGGAGGAGACCGCCCCAGTCAAACTACCCACCAGACACTGTCCGCAACCCGGATCACGGGTCCACGTTAGAACATCAAACATTAAAGGGTGGTATTTCAAGGTCGGCTCCATGCAGACTGGCGTCCACACTTCAAAGCCTCCCACCTATCCTACACATCAAGGCTCAATGTTCAGTGTCAAGCTATAGTAAAGGTTCACGGGGTCTTTCCGTCTTGCCGCGGGTACACTGCATCTTCACAGCGAGTTCAATTTCACTGAGTCTCGGGTGGAGACAGCCTGGCCATCATTACGCCATTCGTGCAGGTCGGAACTTACCCGACAAGGAATTTCGCTACCTTAGGACCGTTATAGTTACGGCCGCCGTTTACCGGGGCTTCGATCAAGAGCTTCGCTTGCGCTAACCCCATCAATTAACCTTCCGGCACCGGGCAGGCGTCACACCGTATACGTCCACTTTCGTGTTTGCACAGTGCTGTGTTTTTAATAAACAGTTGCAGCCAGCTGGTATCTTCGACTGATTTCAGCTCCACGAGCAAGTCGCTTCACCTACATATCAGCGTGCCTTCTCCCGAAGTTACGGCACCATTTTGCCTAGTTCCTTCACCCGAGTTCTCTCAAGCGCCTTGGTATTCTCTACCTGACCACCTGTGTCGGTTTGGGGTACGATTTGATGTTACCTGATGCTTAGAGGCTTTTCCTGGAAGCAGGGCATTTGTTGCTTCAGCACCGTAGTGCCTCGTCATCACGCCTCAGCCTTGATTTTCCGGATTTGCCTGGAAAACCAGCCTACACGCTTAAACCGGGACAACCGTCGCCCGGCCAACATAGCCTTCTCCGTCCCCCCTTCGCAGTAACACCAAGTACAGGAATATTAACCTGTTTCCCATCGACTACGCCTTTCGGCCTCGCCTTAGGGGTCGACTCACCCTGCCCCGATTAACGTTGGACAGGAACCCTTGGTCTTCCGGCGAGCGGGCTTTTCACCCGCTTTATCGTTACTTATGTCAGCATTCGCACTTCTGATACCTCCAGCATGCCTCACAGCACACCTTCACAGGCTTACAGAACGCTCCCCTACCCAACAACACATAGTGTCGCTGCCGCAGCTTCGGTGCATGGTTTAGCCCCGTTACATCTTCCGCGCAGGCCGACTCGACCAGTGAGCTATTACGCTTTCTTTAAATGATGGCTGCTTCTAAGCCAACATCCTGGCTGTCTGGGCCTTCCCACATCGTTTCCCACTTAACCATGACTTTGGGACCTTAGCTGGCGGTCTGGGTTGTTTCCCTCTTCACGACGGACGTTAGCACCCGCCGTGTGTCTCCCGTGATAACATTCTCCGGTATTCGCAGTTTGCATCGGGTTGGTAAGTCGGGATGACCCCCTTGCCGAAACAGTGCTCTACCCCCGGAGATGAATTCACGAGGCGCTACCTAAATAGCTTTCGGGGAGAACCAGCTATCTCCCGGTTTGATTGGCCTTTCACCCCCAGCCACAAGTCATCCGCTAATTTTTCAACATTAGTCGGTTCGGTCCTCCAGTTAGTGTTACCCAACCTTCAACCTGCCCATGGCTAGATCACCGGGTTTCGGGTCTATACCCTGCAACTTAACGCCCAGTTAAGACTCGGTTTCCCTTCGGCTCCCCTATTCGGTTAACCTTGCTACAGAATATAAGTCGCTGACCCATTATACAAAAGGTACGCAGTCACCCCATTAAAGAGGCTCCCACTGCTTGTACGTACACGGTTTCAGGTTCTTTTTCACTCCCCTCGCCGGGGTTCTTTTCGCCTTTCCCTCACGGTACTGGTTCACTATCGGTCAGTCAGGAGTATTTAGCCTTGGAGGATGGTCCCCCCATATTCAGACAGGATACCACGTGTCCCGCCCTACTCATCGAGCTCACAGCATGTGCATTTTTGTGTACGGGGCTGTCACCCTGTATCGCGCGCCTTTCCAGACGCTTCCACTAACACACACACTGATTCAGGCTCTGGGCTGCTCCCCGTTCGCTCGCCGCTACTGGGGGAATCTCGGTTGATTTCTTTTCCTCGGGGTACTTAGATGTTTCAGTTCCCCCGGTTCGCCTCATTAACCTATGGATTCAGTTAATGATAGTGTGTCGAAACACACTGGGTTTCCCCATTCGGAAATCGCCGGTTATAACGGTTCATATCACCTTACCGACGCTTATCGCAGATTAGCACGTCCTTCATCGCCTCTGACTGCCAGGGCATCCACCGTGTACGCTTAGTCGCTTAACCTCACAACCCGAAGATGTTTCTTTCGATTCATCATCGTGTTGCGAAAATTTGAGAGACTCACGAACAACTTGCGTTGTTCAGTGTTTCAATTTTCAGCTTGATCCAGATTTTTAAAGAGCAAA
>NZ_VATQ01000052.1:0-5461 GCF_005781135.1 Escherichia sp. E3659
GTGGTGCCTGAGATATCGTTAGTAAAGTTATAGCTGTCATTTATCCGGACCCTGTTGTTATCCGAAAACTCATGGCTCACTGCCGTCGTCAGATACGGTCTGACAACAGTTCCGGCAACATCAAGATTCATCCCGAGGTTCACACCCACTTCACCCTGAAGTGATTTGGTTGTCCCTGCTTTCGCCTTCATACCATTATCCAGACTGATATCCTTTGATTCTGCCCGGAATGCCGTACTACGGAGATAAGGCTGAATCCAGGTGTTTTCATTCAGACTGAAGGTTCTGCCTGCTTCCAGGCTGCCACCAAAGCCATTCTGATGATAATCGCCTTTCACTGCCGTACCGTCACTCATCCAGGTGCGCAGTTCGTTCCTGAAACGGTTAACTTTGATAACGCCATCCACATAGTAACCATCATTGTTAAACCAGGTTGCATACAGACCACCGCCGGTACTTCCGACAGTACTGCTGCCACCACGATTATGGCTGATGCTGTTATCGGTATAGGATACAAAAGCCCCCACAGCCAGCCTGCTGTCATTCAGTTCAAATACGGTGTCGCCGCCGGTTTCCATTCCGCTCTGGGTCAGTGAATAACCTGAGCCGGCACCACCGCTGATACGGGTATCTGACCCGGTGTACCGTCCCCAGACACCACCCGGCGAACGGGTATTCTGCATGACATCGCCGTGACGAAAACGCAGACTCTGAAGCTCGCTGTTGAACACATGGACCGGTGCCGTTGCCATATTCAGCACAGCATCAGCCGATTTTGTTGTATGGCGTACCGGAGGTACCGGATTATCTGTTCCTGGATTATCTGTTCCTGGATTATCTGTTCCCGGGTTATCTGTTCCCGGGTTATCTGTTCCTGGCTGACTACTGTCAGCTTTCAGGTACCAGTCAGTATTTTCCTTGTTCAGATAGTATTCCCAGGTACCGGCATCCACTTTCCCGCCGTTCAGGCTGAACGCAGCATCGCCACTGCCGGTATGAACGACCTGAAGTGGTGTGCCTGCGGAAACAGGTTCAAGACCGGTATTTCTGATGTCCAGCACAAAGCTGCCACTGGCATTCCCCGTCACATTCAGCATGTCTCCGGTATGAGATGCAATATCCGTGTTCATCCGGAATGTCCCGTTACCTGAAAGACTTTCAGACACCAGTGAAACCGGCCGGAAAGCCTGCGTCAGGCGCGTGGTGGCTGACGGACGGAAATCGACAGTCCCGTTATCCAGCGTTAATGCACCGACAGTGGAGTCACCACCGAGATGCCAGACAGAGGCGCCTTTAACCGTCATGTCACCTGCACCAGTGTTGCCTCCTGTAACGCTCCCCGTCAGGATGCTTCCGTTATCCAACGTCAGGGTGGTGCCTGACTGTGTCGTCACATTAGCGTTCGCCTGAAGGGTAACCATCGTCATTGCAGCGCCACTCTGAAGAGCAATCCCGCCATCCTGAGACAACAGTCCGCTGAAGCGGGTATTTCCGCCTTCCTGGGTCAGGGTACCGCTCCCCGTCAGGGTACCCGCAAAGGTCGCCGCACTGTTGTTGAGGAAATACAGGTTTCCTTCATTTGTGACATTTGTGAACGTACCACCGGCGAGCGTCCCTTTATCTGTCAGGGTGGTGGTACCACGAAGTACACCGCCGCTCCGGACATCCAGCATACCGCCACTGCCAACAGTTGTGTCGCTGGCGTCATGACCACTATTAACTCTCAGGTATCCACCATTCTCCAGCAGCATATTGACGGCACTGCCACCGGCAATGCTGAAGCTGCCGTTAATGTTGGTACCACTCAGAGTGGCAGAGGTGTCCGTAGAAATAGCCCCGCCGCTGTTCTGAGTAATGTCAACTGCACTGCCACCGTTGACAGACAGGAAACCACCACTGTTAATAGTGGTGTTCGTTGTACTGCCGCCCCCGTAGACGGACAGGCCACCACCACTGTTAATGGTGGTGTTCGTTGCACTACCTTCGACATTCATTCTGCCGCTATTGTTAATAATGGTGTTCGTGGCCTGATGACCACTATTAACACTCAGGTATCCACCATTCTCCAGCAGCATATTGACGGCACTGCCACCGGCAATACTGAAGCTGCCGTTAGTGTTGGTGCCACTCAGGGTGGCAGAGGTGTCTGCAGAAATAGTTCCGCCGCTGTTCTGGGTAATGTCTACTGCACTGGCGCCCCCGGAGACAGATAGCCCACCGCCACTGTTAATAGTGGTGTTCGTTGTTCTGCCGCCCCCGTAGACGGACAGGCCACCACCACTGTTAATGGTGGTGTTCGTTGCACTACCGCCGAATTCGACAGCCATACCACCGCTATTGTTAATAATGGTGTTCGTAGCCTGATGACCACTATTAACACTCAGGTATCCACCATTCTCCAGCAGCATATTGACGGCACTGCCACCGGCAATGCTGAAGCTGCCGTTAATGTTGGTACCACTCAGAGTGGCAGAGGTGTTTGCAGAAATAGCCCCGCCGCTGTTCTGGGTAATGTCAACTGCACTGGCGCCGTTGTAGACATCCAGTCTTCCCCCGCTGTTAATGGTGGTGCTCGTTGTACTGCCGCCATCGAAGATATTCTGCTTACCACCACTGTTAATGGTGGTGCTTGTGGCACTACCGCCCCTGACCTCCATCCAGCCGTTGTTAATAATGGTGTTCGTGGCCAGGTGACCACTATAAACTCTCAGAGAACCACCGTTCTCCAGCAGCATATTACTGGCACTGCCACCGGCAATACTGAAGCTGCCGTTAGAGTTGGTGCCACTCAGGGTGGTAGAAGTGTCTGCAGAAATAGCTCCGCCGCTGTTCTGGGTAATGTCTACTGCACTGGCGCCCCCGGAGACGGACAGGAAACCACCACTGTTAATGGTGGTGTTCGTTGCACTACCGCCGAATTCGACAGCCATACCACCGCTATTGTTAATAATAGTGTTCGTGGCCTGATGACCACTATTAACACTCAGGTATCCACCATTCTCCAGCAGCATATTGACGGCACTGCCACCGGCAATGCTGAAGCTGCCGTTAATGTTGGTGCCACTCAGGGTGGCAGAGGTGTCTGCAGAAATAGACCCGCCGCTGTTCTGAGTAATGTCAACTGCACTGGCGCCCCCGTCGACAGACAGCCCACCGCCACTGTTAATAGTGGTGTTCGTTGTACTGCCGCCACCGTAGACGGACAGGCCACCACCACTGTTAATGGTGGTGTTCGTTGCACTACCGTCGGGGCCGACAGCCATGCTGCCGCTATTGTTAATAATGGTGTTCGTGGCCTGATGACCACTATTAACTCTCAGGTATCCGCCATTCTCCAGCAGCATATTGACGGCACTGCCACCGGCAATGCTGAAGCTGCCGTTAGTGTTGGTGCCACTCAGGGTGGCAGAAGTGTCTGCAGAAATAGACCCGCCGCTGTTCTGAGTAATGTCAACAGCACTGGCGCCCCCGTAGACAGATAGCCCACCGCCACTGTTAATGGTGGTGCTTGTGGCCTGATGACCACTATTAACACTCAGGTATCCACCATTCTCCAGCAGCATATTGACGGCACTGCCACCGGCAATACTGAAGCTGCCGTTAGTGTTGGTGCCACTCAGGGTGGTAGAAGTGTCTGCAGAAATAGCTCCGCCGCTGTTCTGGGTAATGTCTACTGCACTGGCGCCCCCGGAGACGGACAGGAAACCACCACTGTTAATGGTGGTGCTCGTGGCACTACCGCCGACTTCGACAGCCATACTGCCTCTATTGTTAATAATAGTGTTTGTGGCACTAACGCCGTCCCTGACACTCATGCTGCCGTTATTGTTAATAATGGTGTTCGTAGCAGTGGCTCCGTCGTCAAGCCATTGCCTGCCGCCATCGTTAATGGTGGTATCCGTGACACGGCCACCAACGACATGCTGAGTGCCTCCATTATTAATGGTTGTATTTGTGGCACTACCGCCATAAACACTTTGGGAACCACCGTTTATAGTGGTATTTGTGGCGCTGCCTCCACTGGAGACAGACTGGGCTCCATCATAGTTAATGGTGGTATCTGTCGCCGTATCACCGGCATTCAGTGACATAGATGAAGGGCGTTCCTTCGTTCCCCAGTGTTTCATTGTTATAATCCTGCGCCAGAGCAGGAGCAGATGGCAGAAGCAGGCCAGCAATCAGCCCCGCCAGTGCGGTACGCTTGATTTGCCGGGGGCGACGACCGCCTTTACGGGTCAGTTCTGAGGTAACGACCCACATCTCGGTGGATTCATTCCAGACAGTGTTATAAACCTTGTTCATTGTTCGTTCCTTTTGTAAGACAGGTTTTATCTCCCTGCTTCATCAGGGAGGCATGGAGTCTGCTGATAACACCATTAACCTGTGTGCCTGTTATCAGGCGGGTGCATTCAAATTGCCGGTCCGTGTTTTTATGTCTCGGACACCACAGAAAATCCTTGTGGTCAAAATTCAGTGATGTATCGTCCCAGCATCCGTTACAACCATGGGAGTTGAACACCCGCCACGGGGTATAAAACTCACTGTCGGGCAGGCTGAAGCCACTTATCAGCACCACCGGAATACCGGTTGCCCATGCCAGCCATGACAGCCCACTGGCCAGGCCAATGAAGAAACTGGCATGACGCAGCAGATTTACCCGCTCCTGTAGCGAAAACCTGCCGGTAAAGTCTTCCGCTCCCCAGGGAATGTGATTCCAGACAAATCCCTGACCGTAATGAGCCTCCCGGTCAATACACAGCACCCGGTAGCCCAGCGATTTCAGGTGAGCAACGACCTCACTCCAGCCGGTGCCGTTATTCCAGTATTTTGCCTGGCAGGTGGATTGTGTGGCGATGCACACATAAGGCTCCCGGACAGTCCGGGGGGCGGACAGGTCAAGCCGGACCGGTGCTTCCCGTGGGTCAACGCCCAGAATGTAACCGGCTGAACGATGAAAACCGACCTGACGAAAATCCACCGGCTGGTTATTTGTGTCACCACCAAAATAGAGCCCCACCCGGTATGTTGCATAAGGTTCAGTTGTGCGTGGTTTCTCCGGCGTGGAGAAACATATCTGCGGATATTGTGGTGCCAGCAGGTCAATGATGTCCTGCGCCATTGTGCACTCCAGCCGGCACTGATGCAGGGACTGAAAACGTTCGGCATAAGGGAACCAGCCCAGCAGGTCACCCAGAGTACCGGTGGGGAATGAAATCAGAACATCACGGTCCGTCAGGTTCAGCGTTTCATCCAGCAGGGGGGTCTCTTCGCCCTGACGGAATACCTGAATACGGAAGCGCACAAAATATTTCTTACTGCTGGTCACCCAGCCATTATTGATGTCACAGCAGAAAAGAATGTTTCCGGAATCTGCATCCAGCAGGCGTACATGCCATTTACCTTCAGGAAGGAGCACCCGAGCTCCATCATTAAAGTCATACAGGATGTTGTCGGGGCCGTG
>NZ_VATQ01000053.1:0-25262 GCF_005781135.1 Escherichia sp. E3659
TACCCGCGATGAGCGGACGCGTGATTTCTGCCGGACGGAAGCAGTAACGTTCGGTGTAAGGCAGGCCCCAGACCGACACATGCAGACGGGAATCACGGGCGCCCCGGAAGGTCACCAGCGTGAGGATGACGCCCTCTTGCAGGGCCGTAATGACATCGCCCTGCAGCTCCAGTACCTGCCCGGGTGTGAGGTGTGCCGCATTGCTGAACAGGTGAATACGGGCCGACCTGTTGAGCTCCCGCTCGTGGTGAAGTCGGGCGTAGAACGCGCCAGATTCGGTTTCCGGCTCCGGGCTGGCGTCATCACCCGCATCACGATAAGGGACTGGGTAGCGGTAATGCTCCCCGGTGGTGACCGCATCATTACGCACGCTGACCGCAGCATCCATCGGCGTGGTGGCTGTCCGGTAGTTGTAATCACGCGTGGTGACAGTGCCGGTGGCAATGTTGTGCCAGGTCCGCACATCCCAGACCGATTCTGCTGCGCCGTCGAACAACTCCGACGGCTCGCTGTAGGGCAGGTGCACATCAAACTGATAGTTAAGCTGGCTGTCGGCCAGTATGTAAGTATCCAGACCGCGCACGTCGTCCATCTCCGTGCGCCAGTAAATCCCCACCTCGGACAGAATGCGCTGGATGAACTGCAAATCCGTTTCCCGCCACTGAGTGATAATTTCACGCGGTGGGTAGGTGCGCTCCAGTCTGAATTCAAAATCGGGACCTTCCAGACCGTGTTTACGCAGCACCTGCTCAACCACCTCAGGAACGGACTGGTTCTGATAGACCGCGCACTGTCGGGTATATCCCAGGAGCGCCAGGCGCGAACTGAGCGTAAGCCGGTAGTGAGACTGGTCCTTTGAGGTGGAAAGCCATTCCAGGCGGGTCACCATGCCGTGCACACTTTTACCGCTCCGCATCCGGAAAGAGGCATATTTCATCAGCACCTCTTCCGGGGGGATATTCGCCTGAAGCGTTGTGAACTCGATGTCCCAACTGAAGGGTTCGCTCAGTGCTTCCCTGCCGTAAAAGCGCAGAACATCCGGCTTCACTGAGCTGTCAAAAATATCCAGAAAATATCGGGTCTGTCCGTCAAAAAGCGCTAACCAGTTATCCATCACGTCACTCCTTCACCGGCACGAGGCTGAGCCAGCCATCACCCAGTTCAATCGTGCGGGGGTTGTCCGGGTCCAGATCGTCACGGGTCAGCACCAGGCGCCAGCGGTTGTCCTTCTGATCCGGGCGGTTAAATAATCCCACCACCGCCACGAACTGAGCGTCTTCATCCATGGGCATATTGAGTGTCATGCTGCCTTTTGGCATCACCAGCAGCTCTTTAGACGCCAGTACGTCGTCTTTAAGTACCGTATCGGCATTGCGCAGCAGTGTCTGGTAATCGGCGGCATCAACCGCTTTACGATCCCTGAGCTGATAAACTCTCACCATCGTCGCCAGCGGTGTCTGTGCGCCATCAGCGTTAATGGCCGTGCGCGGGGTAAAATCCAGATGCAGCGTTTTGATTTTCTTGTAGAAGATGGATTTCGTGATGCTGACCGTACCGTCCGTGACAGTCTGAGTCAGACCGCAGCCAGCGAGCAGGCTACAGGCAATAAGCGTCAGCGCCCACCAACGGGTTACTGTTGCCATTCAAAAGTTCCTTTATTGAGAGTGGGAGTACGTGATTATTCGAAGCGGTAGTGCCCGTCTTTAGCGGACGGTAGCGCAGAACATTGCAACCCTTCATAGCAGCCCAGACTGACGGTCAGACTCCCCCGACTATTGCTGAGCTTGCCTGCTTTCAGGCCCAGCAAGCCGGTGCGGCCCAGCTGGATACGTCTGCCTTTGCCAAGGCGTGGCTCAGGCAGCAATCGTACGGGGACGGTGAGGCGCAGTCGGGCGTCACTGCGGTAGCCGAGATAAACGCGCAGCAGGACCAGTAAATCGGTATGGATAAAACCACCAGGTAACCACCCTTCGGCTTCCTCCGGATCTTCTGTCTCCAGCGTCACCAGTACCCGACTGCATGCTTCCTTTGCCGTTTTACCCAGCGTGGCTCGCTGAGAAAGACAGATGCGGTTCCCGGTACCCAACCCGCTACGGTTATCGATATGGACCTTAACCGGATCGGGCTCGGTGATAATTGCCTGGGTATTCGGTGCCAGCAGGCTCACCAGGGCCCGAATGCCTTCTGCATTGCGGGTGGGTAATCGCATGGTACCCAGCAAGGCCAGAAAGCGTGAAACCGGCGTTGCCACCTGTTCAGCGGTGCCCGGTATACCAAGGCCGACCAGCCCCAGCAGACACTGAGATGTGGCATCGCGGCCACCTGCCTCGAAGGTGGCCGGCCAGGCGTATTTCCGCCAGATCCGATAATACTGGGTGGTGATGCGGTGGCTGAAAATATCCAGAAACGAGGTAACTGCCTCGTGCCCTTCGCGGCGCTGCGCAATGTCGTCCAGCCAGGACGTCGGCAGAGGGGAGTCCACGCCATATATCCCCAAAAATGTCGTACGGACCGTTGGGGGTAATGCCGGGTGGTCTTCGTCAGTCTCCACCGCTTTGAGGGTACTGACCGGGAAACCCATACCAGGCCAGGGCCTGAAGCGGACCGGATCGTTGGCTGGATGGCTGGAGGCGCCCAGTTTCGGCGCGTCCGGATTTTCCTGCTCCAGCAGCTGGCAGAAACGATAAAAATTGGCCCGCCAGATATCTTTGCTCAGGACTAGTGTTAGCCCGGTACGTACTGGCTGTGATTCTCGTGCCATCTCAGTCGTTTTCCTGTCGGTTGCAGCACCAGCGTGAGCTGGTTGAAGAGGTGAATATCAGCATAGCGCGCGAAGAACCGGTGCAGCATTTCGCCGAAGAGATTCACATCCCCCTCGCCTGCAAAATTATCCATGTTTAGCGTGACCTCTATGTCTACGCCCCGGAGCATAAAGCCCTTCTCAAAACGGCGGATCAGGGTGTGCTTCACGGCGACGATAGCTTCAAGCCGACGTCGGTTCATTTCATCATCGGTCCAGTCGTACAGCGCCAGCGTTCCCCGCAGGACCTCCGGATTGTCCATCATGCTGAGGAAGTTTGAGCCGAGGTGGCTCATCACACGCCAGTGAAAACGGTCGTTGGCGGGCGGGTACAGCGGTATCGTCGGTGCGGTGACGTTCAGTACCCTGACGGGCACTTTGCCGGTTTTTGCCACCCTGTCCAGGAGCGTACTTTCCAGCGCTGTGCGCGGAAGCTGCCCGTTGGTACCGGTTATTCGCATCGAAAGGGATTCTGGTTTATCGGACAGCTGCTCCAGCTCGAACGAACGCCCCCCGAGAATCAACCAGGTGTCATACAGGCCAGAGGGGCCGCGTCTCACGCGGGTGTGGTAATAACGTTCAGGGGCATCGTGGCGCATCATTCCTCCCCGGTGCCGGAAGCTGGTGAATGGTACATAGGGATGTTTGCCATTCTTTACCGCGCCATGGATATTATCGACGCTGTAAATCTCGGTGTGACCATCCTGAAGACGCAACGGCCTGAGCAGGTATTCGTTATCCAGCGGGTTAAGCGTCAGCGGATCGGCTTCCAGAGTGAAGAGGTTGATGACCGGTGCACAGTGCAGCCGGAAGTTTTCCGTTTCAAAAGGCAGATCGGATGACCAGGCTTCACTGAGCACGATGTCGATTTCAAACCAGGAGCTGGCTTCAGTGAGCCCGATGGTGTCGAGGCCACGCAGTTCAACAAACATAAATTTCGGACGGAAGCTAAAATACTCCAGCAGCAGCTGGTAACCACTGAAGGCAATATCGGCTTTCTTCCACAGGCCGTCATTGTCGTCAAAGCCCATGGGTTTGCACCAGCCATCAAACTGATGACGTTCGGTGTATATCCCTGAATGGCGGGCGTACATGGCGTGAACGCGACGGGTCAATGCCAGGTGGAGTGCTGAACTGATCGGACTCTCTGCGTCGAGGAATATGGCGATTTTGTCGATCCCGGCTTTGCTCCAGTCCACTTTTTCAGGGCATTCGAAGCGCAAACGGATAGCAGAGCGGCCATCAGTTTCAGTATGAAGGTGGGCATCCGCAAGATGCAGTGGTTGCAGAGGAACATCGCGAGTTGTCCGGTACTGGCAGGCGGT
Organism: Escherichia sp. E3659; assembly: GCF_005781135.1. Classification (NCBI taxonomy): domain Bacteria; kingdom Pseudomonadati; phylum Pseudomonadota; class Gammaproteobacteria; order Enterobacterales; family Enterobacteriaceae; genus Escherichia; species Escherichia sp. E3659. The sequence goes on from NZ_VATQ01000053.1 coordinate 4,126, forward strand.
TTTATGCGGCCCGACAGGGCGTGATTGTACGGAGAAACCTTCGGCAAGAAGTTCAGCCTGACGAAGGCCACGCCAGTCAGGAGAGAATTCGACGATGGCCAGCGACGGGATGGTTCGCATATAGTGTGGCCACAGCAGACTCACCAGCCCTTCGGTCAGTTCCGGCAGGTCATCATCCAGCTTCTGACGCAAACGGCCCATCAGGAAGGCAAAACCTTCAAACAGGCGCTCTACATAAGGATCGCGGGCGCCGGGTTTATCCAGATTAAGCATCGCTGCCCGATCCGGATGGGCACGGGCGAACTCTTTGCCCGCCTCACGCAGATAGCGCATCTCAGCTTCATAATAACGAAGGGTTAAATCATCCATGCATGGCATTCCTGAAAATTATTAAAGAGAATATTAGCCACAGAGCACCATGGCGCGGGCCGGGGCAATGGCGTATCCATCTCAGGCATCAAACGGGCTTTATCAGATTCACTGTGTTCATATTTACTCAACGCCTTCAGTGCCAGCGGCAACGTTAAAAATGGACGCTGGCAGCGTAAATCCCTGTAGCTTCAGTAAGGCAAGCGGACCGTCGCCCAACTCGCTGCGTATGATGAACTTCAGAGGATTGCCATCGGCGGTGATCCACACCAGTTGTGTACGGCTGGCATCGAGTGGAGTGATCAGGGCTTTGTCCAGCAGGCGAATGAAGCCCCAGTTACCCTGGTTACTGGCGAAGAGTTGCATACCGCTGTTTACACTACGCCAGATGAGCGACACACCTGGATAGTAAGTATTCCCCGGCCAGGTGAAGCTTTGCCAGCTTTCCATCTGATTGAAGTAATCCAGGTTCTGCTCATCGAGGGTAAGCTGCACTCTGGCAACATCCCGTGAAGGACGCGCCATCAGTTCGAAGTGAACACTCGCATCGCCCTGAGAGAACATGATATCTGACAGTTCCGCCAGCTGATTAATCGCCCGGAGAAAATCCGGACTCACAACCATCCCCTGACTTGCGGAAGGATCAACGACCCAGCGATTCCCTTCATGGCGGAGGATCCCGCCGAGATTAGTTTTCAGGAAGGTAGTGATTCGACCCGAGTCGCTACGCAGGAACTGAGCCAGTAGCGGCAGGGAGGCATCGCTGCCAGTGGCTTTAAACGGGTACCGTCCCGCAAAGGCCTTATTCCACTGATCGACAATGGTTGTCTGCCAGCGGACATTGAGGCTACCCGCTGCCGGGGCAATTACCTGCCGCCAGGCCAGATCAAGCGGTTGCACAAATAACGACTGGCCAAATCCACTCCACCCCTGCCCCAGACTCGCCGCAACCAGACTGCCGTAGTCGCGGGTATCGGTCAGGTCGATGGCCTTGCCCTGGAATACTGTCTGGGCCAGCATCTGCGACATAGCCTGCGGATCCGGGGCGCTGGTGACTTGCTGAAGCTTCAGCCGCACCTGAGTTACGCGGGCCAGCCAGGACTGGAAACTGAGGTTACCGTTGGCACCGGTACCCTCTTTACCTTCCATAAGCCCCATCAGCGGTCCAAACACGCCATCAAGCGGACCTTTAGGGCCCTGTGCCTGTTCAATAAACTGCCTGGCATTTTTTTTCTGACCGATCAGCTTTTTCGCTGAGTCCACTATCGAATCAGCCAGAGCTTCACCTTTCTGCCCCGTTTTCCCCTGCCAGGCCAGCGTGTTCATCAGTGCCACTAGCGGGGACTGTCGGACATCACCGATCAGACTGAGCTGGGCAATCGCCTCAGACAGTGACGTGGCTTCCTGCCACTGTATGCTGTTGACCATGTTGAGCCAGGCGTTACCAAAGTCGGTGAAATAGCGTTCAGTCAGGCGGGCTTTCAGCGCCTCCGGGGAGATATCGCTCCCTGTCTGATGTGTCTTGTCCGACAGTACCCAGTCAATTTCATCGCGGCGGGTTTTCACGACCTCGTCAATCGCATCCTGTACCTGCTCTTCCCAGGCCTGACGCGTAAACATTCCCGGGACGACTTCGTCAGTGCTGAATACTGTTGAGGCATCGGTGTCACTGGTCATATCCGCAAGCGTTAAATCAGGCCAGTTGCTGGCCACGCGCTTAAGCATCTCCTGATATAACCCGGACTCAGCGTTCCGCTGGCCTATTTGCTTAAGCAGAATTTGACGGACCGTGCTGATTAATTCAGTGTCAGGCTTAATTTTCCATTCCGGATGAGCCGGAAGGTTTTGCGCATAAAAACCCAGCAGTTTCGGTGCGATGTTCTGCCATGTGCCAGCCGGCACATTCTGGCGTTTCGGTAAGGCTTTCAGCGCGTTTTTTGCCAGCCAGCCGGCGTCCGCTTTGTCCGGACGCGCCAGCATCAGATAACTTTTGAGTATGTCATATGTATGCTGTGTGCCCTGCGTACGGGCATCACTGGCAGGAGGGAGTTGCACAAAGGCATTCAGCTGCTGCCTGAGACTGTCTGCTGTAGCATCCCTCATCAGCTGTGCGTTATTTTTCGCATACAGGGGCCAGAGTGCAGCCAGCGTATCGCTGTCCTGATTAAGACCAAAGCGGGTGTACCACGGCGTGCCGGTCGTCTCACGATGTTGCAGACGGGCAATGGCCTGCTGGAGTACGAGCTGATTGTGCAGACGTTCAGCCAGTGGTTTTGCAGTATCCGCTGCCTGTCTTGCCGTTTCCTGCGCCTGATAAATCTGAGTACGGTTAACGATCAGAGACAGCAGTGTAGCGGCCCCCCACAGGACAATCAGAGAAAGCAGAATTAACCGCATCATCTTCAGCCAGTCGAAGCCCAGCTTCCTGCCGCTGACGGCATCACAGTCATCAATGACGGCTTTCCAGGTCAGTGTGTCGGGGCGTGTGTTTGGGACCGAGCCGACAACGGCCACTTCAGGACTGAACATGACCCCTCGTAAACGAAAGGCCGCAGATCCCTGCATCAGCCCGCCGAGCAAAACATCCAGACTGGCTTTCAGCTCCTGCCGCAGTCGGAGGGATAACTGAAGCAGGCCGCAATCAGCCGGATTATTCAGTATCTGTGCCATACCTGCTTTTTGCAGATGCAGTGCCAGTGTAGAAAATCCTTCACCCGCCCCTTTCACGGTGCCATCAGGCCCGAATATGACCCCTGTCGCAGCAGTTTCCGCGCCCTGCTGAGCATCGGTGGCGTTGTCAGTCAGCCACAGCCAGACAGGCACCTGCCAGCCCAACTGATGGTCGGCTTTCTGACGGTAACGCAGGAGGGCATCCCGTTCGCCATCCGTCGGGAGAGCTGAAATACTCATCACCTGAATGATGCCATCAACCGGTTGCCCGGATCGCAGGTGCTTCAGTTTTGAAAGGAAGATCTCATCCGGGAGTGACTGCGCGTCACCGCCATAAATCAGCACATTGCCGTCGCCTTCCTGCCAGAGGTCATTACACAGGCCCGGGGCAGCTTTGTGAACGTCGTCCCGGTTGCCCATCACCAGAAGGAGTCGCACTTTACGCTTCCAGCGACGTCCATAGCGAAAGCGCAGGTATTCGGCTACGGCGTCTTCGCTGAAGACCGGTTCATCATCGTCTTCTTCACCGGGAATGGTGTTCATTACCGGAGTGTCGCTCTCAGCCTTTATCCGTCCCCACTGGAAATACAACCCAGATTTACCGGCGAAGTCGAAAGCCTTCTCTGTCAGCCAGCCGAGTAAAAACATCGCAGCAACCAGTATGGCGCAGAATGTGAGTATCCGTTGGCCGTCATACGGTCCGAAGCCGGTGGCCGAAGCTACGTTTTCCGGAAAGGCATAAAACAAAAATGCCACGATGGCTGTCAGGAAAAAGGCGACAGTTACAACGGAGCCGATGAGTGTTTTTACTTTTACCTTAGACATTCTTGGGCGATTCCTTGCGAACTTCTTCTTTGGTGATGACGGCGATCCAGACGTCGTCTTTGTCAGCGGTGGGTTGGGCGGCGATAACCTGTGGGCCATTATCTCTGCATGCCACTGATGCAAGAATAATAGCAAGCCAGGGGGCGGCGCGGCTGGCATATCCCAGAACGGAATCAATTCCATGATTGTCTTTTGACAGACTGAATGTCACCCCATTATCTTCACAAGCCATATTCCATCCACTTCCGCCTGAAAGGACTGGACCTGTATACCAGGCCGTTTTTAGTGCCTCAGAGGCTGTTGCGGCCCATAACAGTGCCCTGTCCAGCGTTTTTACAAGCTGGGCTTCCTTACCCTTTTCTGGGCGATGAAGGCATACTGCATCCGGATAGCCAGCAGCCTTACGGTTGCTGAACACCATAAGAGTAATGGCATCGGCGTCACCTTCATCAGGTTGCGCGGGCAATGAAAACGTCACCTCTGCAAGAATGCCTGGTGTGTTCCAGCACTGGTCCAGCCAGGCATCAAATCCCGCCAGACCTTTGCCTGCAAGGAGTCTGAAGACCCTCCCGGTTCTGGTCGTGAGTTCATTTCTGAAGTGCTCCTCCAGTCTGGGGCGGATATCGTCGTCACAGTCCAGCATCAGGCAGCAAGAAATATCCTGCGAAAGGGTGTCGGTAATTTTTTGTACATGGGCGACGAGTGTTGACGTGACAGAGATGAGTTCTGTATCCAGAGCTGTCTGAAAACTGGGTAAGGCTGCATACCTGACAGCAGATTTGGAACCACGTGGCGTTGAGGTCTCTGAAGCTGGAACAGTATGATTAACTGCTTTAACCAGTGCAGCGGGACTATTTCCTGAAAAGTGTTGAACGTAGGTATCGAGTATCCAGCCACAGCGCTGACCACGACAAGTTTCGCTATCAATAAGCGCTTCGCGCTCCACATTCCTGGACTCAGCCCCCACCTGCTCTACTTTGTATGCAAACCTGCGCAGGGAGAAAAGAAGCCCCCAGAGACAGAAAGGCAATCCCAGCGCAGTAAACCAGAAAATAAAGCCAGTGCGTTCTGCCGTCCAGTTCCAGAGCTGTAACGCAATTCCTCCTGACATGACAAATGCCAGGAACAGCAGCCATCGGCGGGTATCAGGTCGTGGAACCTTCGCCGCCTTTTCAGGGATAGCATCCAGCAGGACTGGCATACTCAGGCAACCTTTGCAGGAGCAAAAGAACTGATCAATGTACAGCCACAACCACATTTATGGCCGTGAAAGGCGACCGGGATCCCGTTATCAAGATAATCAGGATTACCTTCGATGATGGTTGTCGGACCATGTAGAGGTATCGGGCAGAAAACCATATCACCTTTACGTGCCACGCCAATCCCACCAAATATCATGGTGCCAGAACAGGTCATAACTGAACCGCCGTGAGTGGTTTTGTCGCCTTTTCGAATAATTTGCAACATTTTTATCTCCATTAATTTATTGTTTACAGGGCGGAATAAATTAATATTTATTGTTCAAGCATCTCAGCCTTGACCCAAGAAATAAGAGGTGAACCTTTTTTATTGATATATCCAATATTCACCCATTCATTATCTGGAGATATCTGAATAATCCTTACCTTATCTCCGGGAACAAGGTAAGCACTGGTTTTGCTATTGTCATTTGGCAAGCTAAATAAATTTGACTTGGTTTTTACTGTTGATTTTTCGGTAATGCCGCTCAGGTATCCAGAAATATATTCTAAAACAACCCTTTTCATTTTTTTGTTTTCTTTTGCCATTCTTTGATATGCATTTATATTTTCCTTAGATGGAGAGTCACACCGAAGCATATTAGCCACCTCTCTTTCATCTATTCCAGAAAAATCATCTATTGTTTTGTTGATCATCGGGCGCATTGACTGGAAGTCAAATTTATCTGCATTTACATCACCTGAACTGGCTAATACATCTTTATTACCCACCCAACTATAACCACACGCCTCACCATCCCAGTCACTAACAATGCAACCATTGGTCATGTCCACGACACTACAATAAGCCTTATCGGTATATTTTTTTTCACCATCACCGAACTCTACATACCCTCCAGAAACACTCGTTACGATAAGATATTTTCCAGATGGCGATGGTTTTGATGAACCATTTTCTATATAATATCTGTCGCTGCGACTGAGATCTGCCGAATATGCATTGCGAGAAAAAACGATTTTCCCCCATGAATTATTATCATAGTGCTCCCCTTTTTTCTCCTGAGAAAAAATTAAGCGCCCGCCTTCTGGAGATTTAATTTCTATATCAGCATAACTTATATTCGTAGTAAAAATAGCCAAAAAAATAATACTTAAAAAGTAAGTTCTTGTCATAACTTTGCCTTTAATGAATTAAACCGAGCAGAAGAATTTGTCATTCTTCTTGTTAATTTATATTCATCCAGTAGTTTGTTTTCATTTGTTCCGCTCTCAACGCCCCATGTTTGTGGGTCTAAGCTTATAGCAGGATTATTGGCGTGGAAGTTTTCGATTGCTTTTTGAAAATCAGGAACAACATAAGCAGGACGATTTACTGAATGATCTAATACTACTGCCCTACCCAAATTACTCTTGACGAAATCCTTTATTTTTTTGCCATCAGAAGTTACGGTGTTTTCTTCGACTGCGTGGAGTCTTTCTATAAAATCTAAAACTTGAATATCTAAATACTCAGGTAGTTTCAGAATCTTGACCAACGCAGCCAGAGGTTTGTTATGTACGATTGTTCCGAAATTACTTTCGAAACATCCTCTCCTTAGTACAACCTTTAATTCTGAAGATGTTATTTTGTTCCCCTGAGTTAAAATATTATCGCTGTAATAAATAATAGCAGAAGTTCCTGTTCCCTCTACAGACCAGCCACAACTCACAGAATATTTTTCATACAAATCAGGGTGACTATCTCTAAATTTCGCTAATTGGGTTGATAGCTCACCTTTTCCCTCTCGCCCAGGTTCATTTTTCACGGTTTTCTGCATCGCTCCCGCTGTAATGACTTCACTATCATATGAATGCACTGCATCCAAATTCCCTTCATTCTCAGACATAGCAATCAGTATTGTTTTTTCATCAGCCGTAATTCTATTTTCAACAATGAGAACATCCCAGCGGCTATAGCTATTTAAAGAGACACTCCCCCAATAGACCGGACCGTATTGACTACCATATCTAGTAACTTTAAATTTATCAGCATAGAGTTCTTCGCAATCACATTTCGCGCCTCTAAACATGTTCATAAATGTAGTCGGATGCATATGCCAGGGCTCTGCCCCCAGTGCCACACCTTTTTCACACACCGCCTTCATCCACGTCATTTTATCCAGAAATGCTTCCAGATACGTTTTCCATAACGGTGCATCCCCGGTTAATGTATCCAGATAGTTTTTCCACAACGGGTCATCCTTACCGTAGTACCATTCACTGGCGTGTTTCGCAATTACACGGTATAAGCGATCGCGGTAAGAGATATTATGGACCGCCTGAAGATACTCCTGCTCCGAGTAATACCCGTCCTGGTTACTGTCTATCATCTCCAGCAGTTGCTGGTAGTTATATTTGTTCAGGGCATGAGTGGTACGCCTTTCATCCTGTGCCGCTTTATACAACTGCTCCAGAATCCCCTTCACCACGTTATCCGGTTGTTTTACCCCATCAATCAGGTCAAAGCTCACTGGTGCTTTATTCAGCGTCACAAACCCCAGTTCGCCTAACGCATACTGCGATACCTTTTTTACACTGGCAGCAGGTAACCAGCCACCTTCCGGGCGTATCTGATAAAACGCAGCATCCTGGTTACTGGTCAGTGTATTCCCCCTGGCATCAACGGCAGGGACTTTTGCCAGCGTCAGAATCCCCGGGGCCCTTGTTTTTCGACTTCCCGCAACCATACTCCGCTCACCTTTATCAAATAAGGGTGCGTTGGTTTGCCAGGTCAGATAAACCGGTGCATCTTCTCCTGCATTTCCGGAATTGGTGATGAAATTTTCCATATCATCCATGCTCAGGCACTCTATATGCACCTGGTAACGCGAGCGTTTGCCGTTTTCTTCCGGTAGCTGATAAAAACCCATATGCCCAAGACTGTCTCCGGCATTGACCGGTACAGGCGCTGAAGGCACATACACATCATTAAAAACGGATCCACTACCGGATGCTGCTGGTGCAACCGGCGTCAGACTGTCGCCGTCTGATACTACCCAAACCCGGTCGTCCTTTTTCAACTTATCCTTATCCCGGCCCAGAGTGACCAGACTGAATGTTCTTGCTGCATCGCCTGGATCCTTACCCGGACGGATGATCTGCTGTGCGGTATTACCGGGCTCGTATGAAAGCGGGAAATCGGCTGTCAGTCTGCCTGCCTTTTTATCGTGCAGCACATCGTCACTGCTCAGATAGTATGCCCAGTCTGTACGCGAAGTGCAGTTCACCACGCCTTCTGACTCATTAGTGTAAGCAGGAGTACATTTTTCCCACCAGGACGGAACTGGCGCTGATTTAACAGCCTTCAGAGCCCCCCTGTCTGATACCGTCCAGACTTTTGTTTCCGCTGCAAGCGTGTCTCCCGCTGCATTTTTCGTCTCTCTGATAATGGTCACTTCGGTAAACTGACGCAGGTCGCTGGTGCGGGTCACAATAGCGTCACTCAACGTGACTACCGTGTCTTTATTCAGTTTTCCGGCTGCGCGGCATGTCTGCACATCTTCCGCACTGGTGTAATAGCGCTGGACGCCTGCCACTTTTCTGTCCGCCTGGCTACCCTGTTGTTCATAAGCAGCATAGGGCGCCAGATTCATGTACAGCGTAAAAAACGTCAGTCCACTTTCTGCGTTATCAGCCGGCTGGATATAATGTTTCACCAGCACAAAAGAGGTCGAAATGAACAACTTTTCACCTCGCCATTCAATCGCGGCACTCTCGTAATCCTTGCATACCCGCCAGGCAACGATTTCACCATCGGCCATACAACGAATAAATTGCTCCCCTTTATAAAGCTCACGACAATATTCATTCTCAGCTTCACTGTCAGTACTCAGGGCGCACCAGGGAATGGTGGCATCAGTAATATGAATACCGCCATGCCACATTCCTTGGCTTCCCACCAGATACAGTCCTGATCTTTCCCCTCCGATCATCGATAACAACGCTTCCACAGAGGAAAAGGCATGGCCATTTTTGTTTGACGGTACGGGGTAACTGATTTTGGGTAACTTTGCTGTCATAAATCCCCTTCCATGCTATTCACTGCTCCATTTGGCGGAATTTTTAGCCGTGACCGTAACGTCTGTCATTTTAAAGTCCGGTGTTTCCAGTGGCAGGCTGCTGCCATTTCCGGGCACCAGATAGCTCGCTACCTTCATCACCATATTCCCTTTGGAGCCATGCTCAATCCCGTTCTTACTCAGTCTCAGGTAAGACCCGCCACCGTTCAGCGTAAGCGTTTCCGGGGTGCTGATAATAATTTCGTCTTTACTACTGGTCACCGTCAGCTGTTTTTCAGAAAACAGGGCCATCGTGTTGTGCTGAGCCTGAATCTCGATGTCTCCCTGGTTGGCAACCAGCTTCGCCCCGTCTTTATGCACAAACAGACCCAGGGCTTTTTCCACCGTAACCGACAGATTTTTCATCGCACCGATATCAAGATGTTGACCGGCATTGATCATGGTATTGCGGGTACTGCTGAGCTGAAGATGTTCACCTGAGGTAAACGCCACCCCCTGCGGAGCGCTACCCAGCAGGACCGCAGACTGGAGGTCCCTGATTTTGTCGGTCACAAAACTAATCTGGGTATTGATGTCAGAGACCAGGGCTCCGGCGGCTTCAGCGGCGCTGTTCAGCGCCTGCATCTGGCTGTTGGCCTGGTTAATCTGACTTATCACAGGGGCCATTTCCAGTACCGGTCCTTGGGCTTTGGCCTGGGCATCAGCCGTCAGGAACAGCCCTTTTGCCGCACGTACAGCACCATGCTCATCCGTTCGCAGTTCGAAACCGGCTCCGCGATTTTCACGCTGGCTGTTGACCAGGTGTCCCATGTTCAGCTGTGTTTTGCCATATTCCGTCGCGAGCTTGATATGCTCTTCCTGGCGCTTATCCTCCATCCGCAGCTTATTGTTCGCCGGCGTGCGCCAGACGTTCCGCGTATGATTGTCACTGGTGACAGGGTCCGGATGTTCTGAGTCGTGCAGGGCATAGGCGATGTAGGGACGATCTGGGTCTCCGCCGTCAAATACGACGGCCACTTCCGTTCCGTCGATAAGCGGTGAGTGGAAGCCGTACGTATCACCGGCATAGGGCCTGGCCAGCCGCAGCCACAAACAGGCATAACCCTGTTCAGTACTGTTGCGGTCAAAGTCCAGTTTTACCCGGTAGCGCCCGTCCGGGTCGAGCCAGGAACAGGTGTCACCTTTCTGTGTGCTTTCCACCCGGGCCGGAAGCGAGCCGGATATCACCGGGCGATTGAGCAGCGCCGGACGATAACAGACGGTTTCGCTATACGGGATGCCTTCAAAGGTCAGCGTAAAGCTACTTTTGCGTGAGCCGCTGGTGCGCACCGTGGTGATGACAATGCCTTCTTTCACGGTGTCGGGAAGCGCTCCGTCAGTTTCCAGTACCTGACCCGGAGCCAGATGAGGGCTGGAGGAATGCCCGCTGACGCGATACTGCGCGTTCAGAATGCGTTCATGATGCAGGCGTGCGAAGTATGCCCCGGTCTCCGGGCTTTCAGCGTCACCTGCTGTCAGGAAAGGTTCAGCATAATGGTACGTTTCTCCGGTGGTGATCCCTTCTTTGCTGAAAATGCTCTCGATACTGTCCTGAGGTTGTAGCGCTTCACGGTAGTTGTAGTCCCGGGTGGCCACACTTCCGCTCACCACGTTATATGCGGTCTGAATATCCCAGATGCTCTCCTGCCCGTTGTCTCTCATCCCGGCCTGGTTGCGTAACGGTAGCGTGACACCAAATTCATACTGCTGCTGGCTGTCCTGGAAAATCACCACGTCCTGTTCAAGACGGCTGTCCATTTCATAGCGCCAGTAAATGCCCACTTCTGCCAGCAGACGCTGGATAAACTCAAGGTCTGTTTCCCGCCACTGGGTGATGAGCTCCCGGGAGGGGTATTCGCGGGAGAGCCGGAACTCAAAATCAGGCCCTTCCAGACCGTGTTTACGCAGTACCTGTTCAACCACTTCAGTGACTGACTGATTGAGGTAGATCTCGCTCCCTTTCGTATAGCCCAGAAGGGCAATACGGGGAACGATCGTCAGCGCGTAATGGGTCTCATCATTCGAGGTAGACACGCGGCGAAACGACTCAACTACGCCAAATACCGTCCTGACCGGCAGGGCCGGAGTTCCGTCAAACACGGGGGTCTGGAAAGTGAATGAAGCGGGCTTCAGCAGTAACGAGTCACAAGCAATATCCGCAGAAGAGCAGGTGACCGCCACATTATAGCGCCAGGGCTGGCTGAGTGATTCAACGGCGTTGTAACGTAACACATCCAGGAAATGGTCGCATTCATGCACTTCAACCTGGTACCGTGATTGCCCTAAAAGCTGATGTACCAGGCTGGTAGCCTTGTTGGAGAGGGAACTGCTCATGACGGCTCTCCTTCTGCCTGCTCCAGCAGTTTCAGCAGCCAGTGCTCAGGCGTGATTTCTGTATGCGCATGGGACTGACATAAAAAAGCCGCCCCCTCCAGTACTCTGGTGCAATAAGGGGTAAGTCGTCGTAGCAGGACTGCTGAATGATGTTCCATGTCGTTCCCTCTTGTTCAGGCACGCTACCGCCCCTGGCCGTCAACCGATGCCCATAAGGTTCATGCCGATAAATTGTGAGACTGCTCTGCAAAGCGTCCGTCTGACAGGCGCTGTGCGGAGTAAAAAAAGCGGACAGAAAGGATCTGCCCGCCAGAGTCTTAGTCACGTACATCCTGTGACGCGTGTTGTGCGCCTGGCTGACGACAGGCGTCAACCTGCGGTACCAGACTGATCTCGACACGGCGGTTATGCGCACGGCCATCAGGCGTGTCGTTTGATGCAACCGGTCGGCTGTCACCGTAACCCTGCACGTCAATGCAACTTTCCGGTACGTCCCAGGTATCACGCATCCAGTTACGAACGGCTTCCGCTCGTTGTAAAGACAGGGTCTGGTTGAGCTGAACGCTGCCGGTATTGTCTGTGTGGCCACTGACCACGATGAGCCAGCCTGGTCTGGCTTTGACCCCCGCCAGTGCATTGACGAGTATTTTGGTAGAGCCGTCTTTGAGTGCCGATTTGCCGGAATCAAACAGCGACATGCCGTCGAGACGAACAATTTTCGGTACTGGTTTTTGGTTAGGTACTGGTTTATGTATTGGTGGAGTCCAGGTATCGATAGCCTGTTGCACGGCCAGCCACAGGCGTAGCCCCGGGTAATAGCCCAGGCTGTAACGCAAAGGCTCTCCCTGACGCTGCCAGCGTTCAAGCAGGAGCGCATCCAGCTTCAGGGCGACCAGTGCTTCTGCTTTAGGGCGATAGTGGTTCATCGGGATTGCATTCCAGCGCTGCAAATCGGTGCTCACCTGACAGATCAGGTCACGGTTATTGAGCGCAGAAATACCCAATGCGGTCAGAGCACACACCCACATCAGCAGGACCAGGCGACGGGTACGGTGCCCCCCCTGCACCGGTGATGCAAAAGGTGCCAGCAGCGGCAGAACTGCATCCGGAAATAAACTTACCGGATCTGTCTGCCCAGGCTTTCGGGAAAACTGCAAACAGGTGCGGGAATATAGCCAGTCGGCCCAGACTGACTGGGGTTCGGGAAGGACGGTACCGAGGCGGAGTGCCACGGAAAACGCTCGTTCAGGAGGGGTTAATCGATCAGGTTTCTCAAGTTCATCAGTCAGGATTTTACGGATAAATGAAAATGCCTGACTGATCGTGGGTAGCGCCGTAATATTGTCATTAGCCTGCTGCCAGTCGATGAAAGCCTGCGGCGAATCATTTACCGGACATACAATCGGCTTGTCACCACGAACGATTATCCACGGAGTCTCAGGTCCGGAGAATTCGGCACTCACCACAACCGGTAGTGTGAAACCCGTCAGAGTTTTGATTTGTTTACTCTGCTGGCGGAGCGTCTTTAATGTGGAGCGCAGAACCGCTTCATCCTGATGATGGTCTGGCAGGCAACGGTACATAACCGAAAGCTGACCGACCTGGCGTGGGAACTGCGTCTGTATGCTGCGGACAACATCCGTTAACCGGCTGACGTCATCGGCCCGGAGCCACCAACCCTGAGCTGTTTTACGCAGAGGCCCCCCCTGAAACAGCGCACCCAGCCCGTCACCGCATACCAGTACAACGGGGCCCTGGGTGTCGAGTAGTGGCAGGTCAGCAGCTGAAACGGAGGTGTCGGATACCGACTGCTCCCGGCGGTAGTTCTTAAAAACATACCAGCCTGCCAGCAGGAGGATCAGCACCGTGGTCAGGCCTTTAAACACGTTCCCTGTTGGGATGAAATACCAGAGCAACCACAGCAATGTGGCAACAGCTGCAAAGGTGTGCAGGGCAACCGGAATAATGACTGATCTACGCATTAGTTACGTAGCTCCGGTATTTGTGCTGACAAGAGTGCCTGGAGCCACAGATGACCGCCCCACCAGATAACACCGGTAAGGATGATGGCAAGCGCTATCCAGAACCAGACTGAACGCATCAGACTCCAGCGATGTTTCCCCATCCGGTAAACAATCAGAGACAGGCCTGCATCAGGCGGAGAGCATCGCTCAGACAGGGCTTTGACGACTTCATCCCGCTGCGACTGACTGACCGCCTTCAGTCCGTACACCCCCTGAAAACCCAGTGCAATTACCCGGTGATAACACGTCAAAACGGCCGGGTTCGGTGAGGGCTGACGCAGGACCTCTGCAATGCTATCCCACAGAGCCTCACCTGCTCGAAGTGATCCGAAAAATCGTGCCTGAAGCGGGACTTTACGCCATGCCACCTGGCCCTCATCAACTTTCGGCTCTTCTCCTTCCTCGCACTTTTCAGGCTTACGGCTCATCACCGCCTCGTCCAGCAAGGCACATTGTGCGTAGGAAATATGCCCGATACTGGCCTCGTCATAACCGGCACGCCCCAGCGCTTCCCGCACACTTTCAACCTGTTTAACGCACTTGTCGTAAAGCGCACTACCATTGAGCGTGACGGCGCCTTTCTTCAGCATGGTGACGGTGAGCCAGGTCTCTGTCATCAGCTGGTCGATATCGATATCCTGTTTCATGAGCGCAATACCGCAAACAGTTCAAGTTCCAGTGCACCAAGCATTTCAGGCACATAGAACATACACACGCCCTGCGCCTGCATTTCATGCGCAGCGGGGCTTTCCATATCAAGCGCGAAGTACTGGTTTTCCATGCGTACAGGCAAAGCTGCCGGGACCCTGCTGACAGGGATCAGAGGGATCCCCTTGAGTGCAACACCATAGATCTCATTGACGTCATCAGGTGAACCCGCCTGACAAAGTGCCGGGAATTTATCGGCAACCTGCCAGGCCGGTATGTCTGAGCGAACAGAGAGGTAGAGGTCCGCCTCTTCGCGCAGACGAATATCGTGAAGGTTTGCTTTCCAGGTTTGGCCGTCCGGACGGGACATTTCCAGAACAATGACCCTGGATGGCAGACTTGCCTCAAGTAACCCCGAGATCAGGTCAAACAGCGGAGGAAACGTATTGGCGGGTTCCTCGTGGTCATATCCCGGAATGGCGTCGAGATCATGGTCCAGGGAAAAGGTCAGCATGCTTCCTGCCAGGCGTGCAAGCTCTGCCCACACCTGTTCAGGCGGACGGGAAGGAAAACGTTCGTATTCCGTCAGCACCCTGGCGTGGGAATTTAGCGCATTCAGCAACCAGAAAAGGGAAACGTCGGCGACGGCAAAATCGGCAAGTCTCTCGTTGCTCTCACGACGCATTGTCATCAAACGCTGGCGTCGGGAACGTAACTGGCGATTTAGCAGCACCAGACGTTCGCGAAGAACCGGGCTTGCCGAAAATGACGCAACGGGAGGAATGAAAGACGGGTCCAGTAGCCACGCATTATGTCCGTCCCGGATTAGCCTTGCTACAGGGCAGACTTTCCAGGAATCATTACTTTCATGGGCAAACCGGATGGAGAAATTGAACCGGGCAACTGCCATTGATTCTTCTTCAGGCCCAAATGCATCCGGCAACGTCACCCATTCTTCTCGATAGCGAAGCGGTCGATCCGGGAAGATGCCTTCCTGCTCAACGTTGGCAACGCCCGGCTGCATATGAGGCAGTGCGATAACGACAGTTACCGCATCAAGACCTGCCAGCTGACTGGCATCTAACTCACGTGGCGCCGGAGGCAGATCGCTTCTTTGCGCATCAATCAGCGTTCCATCTTCCAGCCAGAGACGTAACTGCGTAATCTGGATCAGACCCGATGAAAGAAGACTGTCGTTAAACTCAATCTTTTCCACACCCCAGGGGAATGCAGATGCCAGTGCGGTTGCACCGGCGCTGCGAAAAGACTCCCATTCTGCCTGCTGCTGGAACTGCTGAGGGGACAGTAAAGCCCCCTCGTTCCACAATGGACGATAAATTTTCATCTCTGCGCCCACCTTATGCTTTTGCTTTCGGCATCTGAGATACCAGTGACAGATTGACGTCCATACCCTCTCAGGGTGTTAGCAACATCAATACTGACCTCTGGGTTAAGCTCGGATAGAACGCTATTAACGTTGTGTTTTGAAATAGTTAACTTGCTGCGTTCAGAAAGCGGGAGAGTTTCTTTACCGTTGCTGAAATTTCCCACCGCGAGAAGTTTTAAGGGCAACTCTACTTTCTTTTGGGCAGAACCCGTGTGCAGGTCGAGCTGGATGTTGACGCGTGCTTTTGGCACTTCATTCTGGAAGCTGGAATCTGCCATATCATTCCCTTTGTTGGGCAGTGGTGATAGTTACCACGAGGTATCTTTACAAAGCGATGATAGAGCGTTTTGCTAAAAAATATCAACTTAGCAGATCAAAAATCTATGATTGGAATTTTATAAAGAATTTTAATCTGATATGTAACAGGGCGCATCTCTAAGTATTGGGGTAAAGGTTTTTTTGTTCACTGCTTATGTCGTCATTTACAGGGGGATTAACTATAAGTAGGTGCCTTGGTGGTTGAATGTTTCATATGTGACCTTTTATTGATTAAGATCAGTGCAATGAGTGTGATGACTGTCTGGTGCGGATGCGTGCCTTTGCACTGATAAGTCACTGTAACAGTTACATTTTTTGTTACATGGCGTTGTGATAAAAATCCGAAAGCGGACTTATAGGAAAACATTGTAAGTAATGGAGGGTATTTCGTTTTAAAAACTATCTGATTTGTATGACATTGAATAAGTTACGGGTTATGTGGCAGGTTTCAGCATCAAAATCGTTGTTTCTCAACCGGTCGTTTACGAAACCGCGCCCGTGGTTACTGGGCGCGGAAAAATCCAGGTTTCCGGTGAAAAAAAACTATACGGCATTTCTTAGGGGGTCTTGACTCAATCGGATAACCTAAATGCGATGACCACTGACTTTAAATCAGGCCATTACAAATCAGGAGTGGTTAAATAATGCGCTTAACGTACAAAATTTTCCATTTCCCAAACCGACCCCACATACGGCTCGCGAGTCCTGCGGACAGTGTCTGTTATGATGATGGATGCAGGGCTACCTGCGGCAAACTCCGATTCAGCCATGAAGCACACTATACCGGGTGCGCACTTTCACTGGATCCACTACACAGGGTACAGCTTTCACTTCAGTATCATCACGTTATCAGAGCCGATCATCATTCACGATACACTGTACCAGGTAAAGTTTCCTAACCGTGCCGTCATGCTATCAGGTATGGTGGCAATAACGTGATCCACTATACCGGGTGAGGATCACATTCTTGGCTAAAATACACACAAGACACCCAGAAAAGGCAGAAGAAAATGGACTGCATCGGGGTAATGGGGCTGATGCCACCCGGTGTAGTGGAGATACACTATACCAGGTAAATCAAAGCGAGAGGAGAAGGATATCCACTATACCGGGTAACACAGGCAACTACGTTATCAGGCATCGATCATGGCTTCATGTTTCTCTTCAGAATATTCAGCACGTAATCGACGTTTTCTTTGTCTATGGAGTATTCCAGAAAATCGCTCTCTTTAAGCTGGCCCAGTGCCTTTTTAACCGTGGCATTCTGGTTTCCAAGGTGTGAGGACAGTTGCAACCGTTCACGCTCGACGAGATTGCAGAGGCTCGGCGCTATATGGAGGCCAATGGTCAGGTAGGCAAAATAGTTATGGTCGTAGAGTAATTCTTACCGCAGTATTTTATTAATGATTTTGCTATAGCCTGGAAAATATCCAGCTTTTTTATTATCCAGTGCGCCTTATATCCCCGTCCAGGTTTATGGGGTCAGTTCATTCAGGGCGGGGATATAAGGCGCGGTTTTTCACCTAACCAGGTGTTTGCTGTTGTTCAATGTATTGGCGGATGATGGATATTGGTGCACCACCGCAGCTACTGGCAAAATAGCTGGGGCTCCACAAAACGCCTTTGTAGTAATACCTGACTGCAATATCTGGTCGATCTCGCCGCAGTAATCTACCCGATACGCCTTTGAGGCTGTTTACCAGACTGGATATCGCCAGTTTGGGAGGATAGGTAATTAACAAATGGACGTGATCTGGTTCTCCATCCATTTCAACCAGTTCAGCTTCAAAATCAGCACATACATTTGAAAAGTAAGTGCGTAGTTTTTCTGTCGCGTCATAGTCAAAAATCTGACGTCGGTATTTAGTAACGAAGATCAGGTGAACATGCTTCAGGAAAACACAATGCCTTCCGCGTCGGATATCGGTTTCTTTTTTCATGGGCCAAAGTATGATTTGGCCCATGAAACGACTACAAGCATTCAAATTCCAGTTAAGACCCGGTGGTCAACAGGAGCGTGAAATGAGGTGCTTCGCAGGCGCATGTCGTTTCGTTTTCAATCGTGCTCTGGCGCTTCAGAATGAGAATCATGAGGCCGGTAATAAATACATCCCTTACGCGAAAATGGCTTCCTGGTTGGTTGAGTGGAAAAATGCCACTGAAACACAATGGCTTAAAGATGCCCCATCACAGCCATTGCAACAGTCACTGAAAGACCTTGAGCGGGCTTACAAAAACTTCTTCCAGAAGCGGGCTGCTTTTCCCCGATTCAAAAAGCGGGGACAGAATGATGCATTCCGCTACCCGCAGGGCGTTAAGCTCGATCAGGAAAACAGCCGTATTTTTCTGCCGAAGCTTGGCTGGATGCGCTACCGGAACAGTCGTCAGGTCACGGGTGTTGTAAAAAATGTCACAGTCAGCCAGTCCTGCGGTAAGTGGTACATCAGTATTCAGACTGAAAGTGAAGTATCCACTCCTGTTCACCCTTCAGTATCAATGGTCGGACTGGATGCTGGCGTGGCTAAACTTGCCACGCTGTCAGATGGCACAGTCTTTGAGCCTGTAAACAGTTTCCAGAAAAACCAGAAAAAGCTGGCGAGACTTCAGCGACAGTTAAGCCGCAAGGTCAAACTCAGCAACAACTGGCAGAAGCAGAAACACAAAATACAGTGTCTGCATTCCCGTATCACAAATATCCGCAGGGACTACCTTCACAAAGTCACAACGACAATCAGCAAAAACCACGCAATGATAGTCATTGAGGATTTGAAGGTCAGCAACATGTCAAAGTCAGCAGCGGGTACGATCAGCCAGCCGGGGCGCAATGTCCGGGCAAAATCAGGTTTAAACCGTTCGATACTGGATCAGGGCTGGTATGAAATGCGCCGCCAGCTTGAGTACAAGCAGCTCTGGCGTGGCGGTCAGATACTGGCTGTTCCGCCAGCGTACACAAGCCAGCGTTGCGCGTGCTGTGGTCATAAAGCGAAAGAAAATCGCCCGTCACAAAGTAAATTCGAGTGTCAGGCATGTGGATATACAGGGAACGCCGATGTAAATGGCGCTCGTAACATTTTAGCGGCGGGGCGCGCCGTTCTTGCCTGTGGAGGGATGGTGCAGTCAGGCCGCCCGTTGAAGCAGGAACCCACCGAAATGATTCAGGCGACAGGCTGAACGTAGCAGGGATCCTCGTCATTCAGGGCGTGGAGGATGTGTGCGCCCAGCATGGGCGCGATCTTGGAGGTGAAAGTCCTCCCGCGAGCTGACCACAGCGAGCGAAAGGAAGTGCAACTGCGTGAGGGCGACCGGGCGTGGGGAGGAAGCACGGAATGAACCCGTGAGCCGATGAACAAGAATCGGATATGAGGCGCGATGGAGCAAGGCGAGCAGGCACATCACTGCGAAGCTTTCGTGGTCAAGTCGAAGTCGCGTAGATCCGGCGGTTGTGCGGGGAAGGATCGCGTTCTTACCTGGGGAGATCTCGCCTCATGCCTGAAAGGGCAACGTCGTAAGACGGAGCGAGAAGTCAGCAGAGGCCGTAGTAGTCAGGACTCCGACGAAGGGCCGAACGAGAAGGAAAGCCAGAAGATATGACTCTTGACAGGACATTGCGTCAGAAGCCGGGGAAGCCCGGGCGCATCGTGGGCAGCGAGGGTGAAGCCCGCGCGGTCTCGTCGCGTGACGAAGCACTGTCGGCGAGCTATGACCCGGAAGGCTTGGGGCGAGCGGACCTGCTTCAACAGGTGCTCTCGCGCGAGAACATGGTCGAGGCGTGGAAACGCGTCAAGGCCAACAAGGGAAGTGCAGGTGCTGATGGATTGACCATCGAGCAGACTGTTGAACACCTCAAGACTCGCTGGCCATACATTCGGGAAGCGCTTCTCAACGGGACATATCGGCCTCAGCCTGTGCGTCGCGTGGAGATTCCGAAACCGACTGGTGGCACTCGGGAATTGGGCATTCCGACAGTTACTGATAGGCTCATTCAGCAAGCGTTGCTACAAGTCCTGCAACCGTTGATCGACCCGACATTCTCGGAGTTCAGCTATGGCTTCCGGCCGGGCCGGAGCGCGCACGACGCAGTGCTACAAGCACAGCGGTACGCGCAGGATGGATTCCGGGTGGTAGTTGATGTTGACCTTGAGAAATTCTTTGATCGGGTCAACCACGACATTCTGATGGACCGACTTGCCAGGCGAATCGCCGACAAAACCGTGCTACGGCTGATTCGGCGCTACCTGCAAGCTGGGATCATGGCGGATGGTGTGGTAATGGCGCGTGACGAGGGGACGCCGCAAGGCGGTCCACTGTCTCCGCTGTTGGCCAATGTGTTGTTGGACGAAGTAGATCGGGCGCTGCAACAGCGCGGTCATCGCTTCGCCCGGTACGCCGACGACTGCAACGTGTACGTTTGCAGTCAGAAGGCGGGCGAACGAGTACTGCGTTGGATGCGCAAGATGTATGAGCAGTTGCATCTGCGCGTGAACGAGAAGAAAACCGAAGTGGGTCCGGTATTCGGGCGTAAGTTCCTCGGCTATTGCCTTCGGCGCTGGTCAGGAAACACCGTCAAGATTGCTGTTGCTCCGAAGGCGCTCGACACGTTCAAACGGCGTATCCGGCTCATCACCAGACGCGTTGGAGGCCAGGGCATGGCCCAGATTGCCGAACAGATGCGGATATACCTTCGAGGCTGGAAGTCCTACTTCCGGCTGGCACAAACCCCGAAGATATTCAAAGATCTGGATTCGTGGATACGTCACCGACTCCGGGCTATCCAGCTGAAGCACTGGCGCACGGGAACGACTGTCTATAATGAGCCTGTACATAGATTTGTGTAATTGCCTGATTTTGATATGTTCAATTCAACATCAAATGAAGGTTAAATTATGGACGACAAACAATTGCAGGCTCTGGCTAACGAACTGGCCAAAAATCTCAAAACCCCTGAAGATCTCAGTCAGTTCGATCTCTTGCTCAAGAAAATCAGTGTTGAGGCTGCTCTCAACGCTGAACTGACTCACCATCTGGGACATGAAAAAAATCAGTCCAAATCGGGAACCAACTCCCGTAATGGCTATTCCACGAAAACCGTCACCACTACCGACGGGCCGATGGAATTACGTACTCCACGTGATCGCGATGGTTCCTTCGAACCACAACTGGTGAAGAAAAATCAGACCCGCATTACCGGCATGGACAACCAGATCCTGGCGCTGTATGCCAGAGGGATGACTACCCGCGAAATTACCTCAGCCTTCAAAGAAATGTA